>JAIYEC010000028.1 GCA_027487145.1 bacterium
CCTGCTTAAGCAGGCAGATCGTTCGTTCCGCAGGACGAACCAAAACCACCGGACCTTAGTCCGGTGGTTGTTTATTTGTACCTCGGTGCGCGATGGAAGGATCGAACTTCCGGCCTCTTCAATGTCAATGAAGCGCTCTACCACTGAGCTAATCGCGCATAATTATGTTGCAAGAGTATACCCCATGGTCGACAAATGAAAAGGGGGTAACCAGACTCTGATTACCCACCTAATCCTCTCGCGCTATTCCCAGATAGTACATTACCCCGTCGTGTTCGAATGAGTGGAGTACGATCATGTCCTTAGAATTCTTGGAAAGAATTGCGGCAACTTCGTTGCCGTTCGAGGGAATTGAGACAGCGGTTTCCAGCTGCCCCTGCACCTCAAGAAGCCTTTTGGCCTCTTCGATTAGGTACTCCGAAACGCTGATACTCACTGTGTCATCTCCTGATTGTGTGCTTACGTATTTCATAATAACATACTTATTTATTTTGTAAAGCATCTAATGCTTTGAACACTTCATCGAGGCGTTCAAAGTCATGGTCCATAAGTTGCCTTTGTCTTACTTCACTTTCTATCTTTTTTAGGTTCACAGCGCGTCCAAAGTCAATGATTCTGGGTTCTGAAGTCTCATTATCTACCATGATGTTTCTAGCGTACAGATCACAATGCGCAATTTCTTCAACATCATGCATGTGCTGAACAAAACGTTCGAGGTCTTCAAAAAAATTATGAATTAAGAAACTTTTCGGGATGTCTGCAGTACCATTTATGATATGTTGAAGGTTTGTCGCATCGAGCCGTTCCATAATAATCGCACTGCGAAGGCGGTCTACTTCAGATTGGATAGTCCCTATATATATAGGGACTCGTGTCTTTCCAAGAAATTCTGTTTTTGACATCCTCTCTTGAAATCGAGCTTCCACAAGTGGAGGATTACCAAGATTGTACATGTCAGATTTTTTACTTTTACTCCTGTCTTCAATTATTTTTAGACAGTAACCACTTGGAAGCTTATAGACTACACCCGAGCCCCCTTCGTCGATGAAATACCGCTCTTGTTCGTAAGAATAAAGTATTTCAATTCCTTCTCTTTTAGCCTTATCTGCCTCTTCTTGAGACACCTTTTCAACCGGAAATCTTTCCATAACTAGTATAGTATACCTAGGATAGCGTAAGAGTGTTAGGATAGGAGCGTCAATAGCATGATATGTCCAAAAACCAAGTAAATCAGCTCAATATTCCAAAGACGCCTGTGGCCTACATGTGGTTTTTGGTTAAAGATCACAAAGTCGCAGTATTTTTCTCGATTTTTGTCGTCACTTTGGCTGAACTCCTTACCACTAGTACATCATATATATTCAGGCGAATCATTGATGCAGCTGAAGGGGTTGGGAGCGGAACCGCGACGCAATCTGATGTCATCTTTTGGGCTTTACTATTTCCTGCAGTAATTTTCGTCATGGACTTGTTGTTTCGAGTAAGTGGGTTTATAGGTATGAGGTGGATGACCAGAGTAAATGCAAATTCATACACTCTTTTATTTGATTATCTTGGGAAACAGAGCCACTCATATTTTAGCGATAGATTTGCTGGTTCACTTTCAAGTAAGGTTACTCACGCGAGTGACGGAGTCCAGTCATTCTATGAGGCATTTCTTTGGAGTTATTATCCAGGTATTTTGGCTTTAGTCTTTACCGGAGCATATATAGCCTCAGTAAGTCTTATTGCGGGAGGAATGTTTCTTTTGATGCTTTGTATTCTAGTTCCAATTAACTTGCGACTCGCGAAGTACCGACGTCCTCATGTGGTCGCTTATTCTGAACAAACCACTAAGGCACGAGGATACTTAGTCGACACGCTCACCAATATGGGAGCAGTTCGTCAGTACGCCGCTCATGATTTTGAAAAGGAACGGTTTGGCCAAGAACTTCAGACTGTGCGCTCATTAAACCTAAAGCAATGGACGATTAGTGAGTGGGGACTTGTCATTAACAATACTATTATTGCATTGTTTCAGTTTGCAATCGTTGCGGTAACTATCTTCTTATGGAAGAGTGCAGACCTCTCAACTGGGGAGTTGGTGATGGTGGTGACATTACTTCTTAATGTAACAGGAACACTGGTATTTATCGGGAGTAGTATCAATAGCTTCATTCGGCGTTATGCTGAAATTGAGGAAGGATTGACCGACGTACTTCGTGACTATGAGATTGCAGATGCAGTTGATGCTAAGTCACTGTCTGTGGCTCAGGGGGAAGTCACTTTTGATATGGTGAATTTTGAATTTGGAGAGAATACCGTATTTAACAATTTTAGTCTCACCATCAAACCAGGGGAGCGAGTGGGACTCGTGGGTCACTCTGGTGCAGGAAAAACTACCTTTGTCTCACTCTTGCTTCGTCAACACGATGTTACGAGTGGATCAATTATGATTGATGGGCAAGACATCGCCTCTGTCACCCAGGATTCACTTCGAAATGCTATTGCTGTTGTTCCGCAAGAACCAATGTTGTTCCACCGGACAATTAGAGAAAATATTGCATACGGAAACCCTGGCGCGACTGATGAAGAGGTAATTGCGGTGGCTAAAAAAGCCCAAGCGCATGACTTCATTTCTCAGCTTGAAAAAGGCTACGATACATTGGTGGGTGAACGGGGTATAAAGCTTTCTGGTGGTCAAAAGCAACGAGTAGCAATTGCTCGCGCGATGCTTAAAAACGCTCCGCTATTAGTGCTTGATGAAGCTACTTCAGCACTGGATAGCGAAAGTGAAGTAGCTATCCAGACCGCCCTGCATGAACTAATGGAAGGTAAGACTGTCGTTGCGGTAGCACACCGCCTCTCTACACTGCGAGAGATGGATCGGATTATCGTGCTTGAAAACGGACAGATTATCGAAGATGGTACTCATGATTCACTTAAAGAGGCAGGTGGTGTGTATCAGCGACTCTGGGAACATCAAGCTGGGGGATTCTTGACGGAGTAAGAATGAGTGGTGATTGATTATCCATATCCACAGTCTTTTTGTGTGTTAGTATTTTTGTATGAAATTTGAAGGGGTATCAGCTGAAAAACCAACAAGACCACTACAGGAGGGAGGAGATACTTATGATTACGAACCACTTCAAGAAGGTGAGTATCCTGACAAGTTTGCCTTAGAAGCTGCTACTTTTGAAAATGACACTGAGAACATAGTGCTTGAATCTGAAGCTAATCGTGAAGAGTTAGAATTACAAAAACAACAAACTGTTTTTGATAGACTTGAAGCGAGAGCATTTTCAAAAGAAAATTCACAATACTATCGAAAGCGATTAGCTTTTGATATCTTAAATATGAGGTATCAGTTACGGCTCAAGTTGGCGACTGATAATAAAAAGATAGAACGTATAAAAAACGCTAAAGTAGTTGATACTTCAAGATACACTGAACAGATTTCCGAGTTAGAAAGTGAGAAGAATGAATTGATGGTAACAGCAGAAGAGATAAGATCTTTGCAAGAAAGTGTTGAAGCATTAGAACAGAGTATTGAAGATATTAAGAATAGTTTTTGGCGAAGACTGTTTGGAAAGGAAAAGCTCGGAGAACTTGAGCACCAACTTGAAGTTATTATTGCTCATAATAATCTTGAAAATAAAAATCTTGAACAGCAATATACAAGAGATCGTATTGAAACGATTTCTAATCAGATCGAAGAGCTTAAGGATTTATTAGAGACTGAAGAAAAGAATATGCGACCAGACGAGCGTATTGCAGAGATAAGTCAACGAGGCTTCTTCGATCAAGATAGGTTAGTACGTAAGTCAAAAGAGCTCATAAGAGATTTTTATAAGAAGAATCTTGATATTAAACGAGTGTTAGAACAAAACCCAGAAGACCGCGATGTGGCTGAAAACTGCCGTGAAATGGGTGTGTTATTGCGTCATGGTCTCCCCGATCCTGATC
>JAIYEC010000067.1 GCA_027487145.1 bacterium
AAGCCGATTACAGCACGGACTGCCTCAATGTCATCATTGGAAAGCGAGTGTGTGCCAAAGAGAAGTCGCTCGACGGTCTCCTCACTCATCTCGGTGCGAATCGCAAGAGACGCGCTGGTTTTGCCAAGATGATTAAGACATATCCTCACGTTTTTTCCAAAGTTTTCCCGGAACGCAGATTCGTTGAGTTTACCCAGAGGCAATTGGAGTTGAGGTGCCATCAGTTCGTCTCCTTGAGTTTTGTTTGCTCCAATCGATTAGCGGTAGTAAGTCGTCCTTTTCTTCGAAATATTCCCTCGAAATACAGTTCTGCCGTTATCGGGCTCTGATGTTCAAGAAGGATTTCTTCTTTTGGGATACCAATGTCTTTGCAGATTATCATCAGGAGTTGTTCGCTGAGTGTGCCAAGGCCTTGCTTGAATCCTAGGATCAAATCAAGGCTTGTATTACACCTAAGCGCAAGAGATTCTGGTCTGCTTCCGATAAGACGGAGACATACATCAAGATTATTGCCAAAATTACGTACAACATATGGACTAGTCAGGTTTGTTTGCATAGCGCCCCCTCAATATATTTTTCAAAGACCTGCCCAAGACAGGTCAAACATAATCTCGTAAAAATCTACCAGAATAAGAGTATTATGCAACAGCCGCCACTATGTCGCGGCTGTTTTTGTATCTGAAGGTTAATTTGTGTGGCGAATATTGTGCCTGATATCAAACCGGGGGTTGACTTTCTTACCAGGGTTGAAGATGTCGTCTGGATCAAATAAGTGTTCGGTTTCTTTGAAGATTTCTAGCATTTTCTTTGAGAACATCTTGTGTAGGTATGGGGTGCGAATTATGCCGTCGTTGTGTTCGCCACAAATGTCACCTTTAAATTTGACTGCTGTGTCAAAGAAAGCATCAGCCATTTTTTCAACGAGTGCCGGTGTAGTCTTGTTGGTAAAGTCTAGGAGAGGATAGAAGTGGAAGTGTCCATTACCACCGTGCCCGTGTACGGCAGCTGTGACATTAAACTCTTTAAAGAGTTTTTTGATTTGCATGAAGAATTTTGACAAGTTTTCTGGAGGAACAGTCATGTCCTCCAAGAAGGCCGCTGGTCGCTTGTTCCGATCTTGGAATTTAGACAGCGTGTAGCTGGCGCGTCTGATCTGCCAGTACATTTCTGCTTCAACTTGATTTGTGACCACTCGGGCTTTTGAACTCTTGGTACTTATTTCTTTAGCAATCTCAACAGCTGGTTTCTTTTGGGTGGTTTCTTCATCAAGCGTGATAAGAACAGTAAACTCAGGAATCTTACGAGCAAAGCGGACATGATATGTCGTGTACATCGAGAGCATGACGCGGTAGTACATGAGACCAGATAATCGTTGCTTGAAGAAGTCAGGGTTTGAGAGCGCTAAGTCGAAGGTAAGGGCATCAAAGATCTCAACGTTGATTGGATTGTACTTGAGAGACTTTACAATTGTATCAGCTGCTTCAGCGAGATCGAAAATAGGTACCATCAAAAGTGACGTGTTCTTTTGAATCGGTAGAGCTCGCATCGTGATGTTGGTCACAATACCAATGGTTCCCTGACTACCAGTGATGATGCGAGTAAGGTCAAATACACCTTTACCTTTTTTAAAGGCAACTACTCCTTCTGGGATTACGTTCCAAAGGGCATACCCCGAAGAGTTTTTCTTCGTCTTTGGTTTGTTTCGCTTAATCTCTACTTCGTTCTTTACAATGAGTTCATAAATTGACTGGGCAATGCGCGCATGTTCGTGCTTTTGTTTAATAAGAGCCTGGAACTCTTTGAGAGTGAGGGGCTTGATAGTGTAGGATTTGCCGTCTTTTAAAACGACATCAAGTGATTCAACCCAGTCAGCGCAGTGACCGTACCTCAGTGAGTCAGGTCCAGCTGAGTTGTTACCAATGGCGCCACCGATAGTGCAGATATCTTTTGAAGCGGTGTATGGCGGGAGATAGAGATCATGCTTCTTTAATTCTTTTTCCATATCACGCCACATGAGACCAGGCTCACAAGTGAAGACCGCTTTGTCTTTTTTGATTGTGACATCTCCCATTTTGTTGAGATGCATCATATCAACCACAATTGAGTCGGTAAGTGAGCCACCACCTAGACCAGTTCCGGCCGCTCGGGGAGTGAGAGAAAGGGAAGAGAAGCGCTTCGTCTCTCTGCCGATAGTTTTGACCACTACTTCAACATCACTCTTGTGACGAGGACGAATGACTACTTGGGGCCGAATAGAGAAGATACTTTCGTCAGTACTGTATTTATCAAGGAGTTCTTTTGCGGTTGAGACTTCACCATGGAAGCCTGCTTCACGAAGCATCTTTTCCATGAGGAGGTGGCCAAGCGGATTGCGCTTGATGCCGGTGTCACGGGTATGTATCTTTTTAGCCGTCATAGCAAGCGGCACTTTTTTGCTGTCTTTTAACGCTATTTTACGAGGTGCTTTTTTAGCCACTGCTTTTTTAACAGGCACTTTTTTAATTGGTGCAGCAACAACGACTGCAGCAGCTACCTCCGGAGCTGAAGAACTCTTTTTCATACATTCAGTATACATGTAAGAAAAATTTTAAGTGACAAAAACTTTCCACATAGTGCGTTCAATTTTAAAAGTTAAAACTGGAAAGTCAGATAATTTTTTAAAACAGAAAACCGCATCATCGACGCGGGTTTCCCGTAGCAATGATGCGGTAGTGTCTCAGTTCATGTTGATGATGAACCCGAAGCAAAGAAGGATGATGATAAAAGCGATGGTGTAGAATCGCAAGAAACTTTTTCTTCCTGGGGCATCTCTGTATGACATATTTTCCTCCCATCTCTCCATCTGAGATAGTACTATTATTTCCTTCTTAGTCAATGGTACGGCTTGTTGTGGTATTCTTGAGCTTATGACACAAGAGAGAACACTAGAGATTTTAAAGACGGGAGCCAATGTGTTTCTCACTGGAGAGCCAGGAGCAGGGAAGACGTACGTGATTAATCAGTACATTGCGTGGCTTGAAGCAGCTGGACTTAAAGTAGCTGTAACTGCTTCCACCGGGATTGCCGCCACTCACATCGGTGGTATGACGATTCACGCGTGGAGTGGACTCGGCATCCGTGATCAATTATCTGCGTATGATCTTGACTACATCGCTAGCAACGAGAAGGTTGTGAAGCGAGCAAAAGCTGCTCACGTGCTCGTGATTGATGAAATTTCTATGCTCGACGGAAAGGTGCTTGATATGGTTGATCAGATTCTGCGCACCGTAAGACAAAAAGGAGAAGCGTTTGGTGGAATGCAAGTTATTTTTGTTGGAGACTTTTTTCAGCTACCGCCGGTGACCCGCAGTGGTGGCATGATGCGCTACGCCTTTGAGTCTCATGCCTGGGAACGACTAAAGCCCCTGATTTGTTACATCACCGAGCAGTACCGACAGGAAGACGAGCTTCTCCTTGGGCTTCTCGGGTCTATCAGACGAAATCAAATTGAAGAAGATCATTACACGCTCTTACAAGAGCAAACTTCAATTGCGTACGAACACCTTGAACCGACGAGACTGTATACGCACAATGCTGACGTTGACGCGGTGAATGCAGCCAAGTTAGCGGAGCTTTCAGGACCAGGGCGAGTATATAAGATGTCGGGTATGGGACGAAAGCCACTGGTTGAAGGCTTGATGAAAAACTGTCTCTCACCGGAGGTTCTCACCCTCAAAGAAGACGCGATGGTGATGTGTACCAAAAATAATTTTGAAGCCGGGTACGTGAATGGAACCCTTGGTCGGATTATTCGCTTTGAGGAAGGTAATCCAGTGATTGAGACAACAGACGGTACCACTATCACTATCAAACCTGTTACCTGGGAAATTGTAGAAGATAAAAAGATTTTGGCTTCGATTGAGCAGTTACCACTTCGCTTAGCCTGGGCAATTACTGTCCACAAAAGTCAGGGTATGTCGCTCGATGCCGCTGAGATAGATCTGAGTAAAGCCTTTGTCTACGGACAAGGGTATGTAGCCCTCTCGCGTGTACGGTCGCTCGCCGGGATGAAGATTCTTGGTATGCACCCCAATGCACTGCAGGTAGATCCCAAAATCGTCATGCAGGATATTCGTTTCCATGAGCAGTCACAGGCTGCCGAAGAAGCGTTTATCGAAATGGAAGAAAAAGACATTGTCGATATGCATGAACGGTTTGTGGTAGCAAATGGTGGAAAGGTCCCGTCTGCTGGAGATATTAGTCAGAAGAAAACCTCTTCACTTGAACGAATTCAAAAAGAGAGCACGTTTGCGATTACCAAACAGTTTTTGAAAGACAAAAAAACAATTGCGGCAATTGTGAAGGAGCGAGGTATGGTTGAGTCAACTATTTGGAGTCATATTGAAAAGTTAGCGACTGACAAAGATATCGATACCATTGATTTGGAACACTTGGTCCCGACTGACGACTGGGATTCGGTACGATCTGAGTTGTTTGACCTCATGCAAGAGTTAGGACATGAACGTTTAAAGCCAATCTATGAAGGAGCTGGTGAAGCTTATGATTATTCAGTAATTCGTCTGGCTCGCGTGATGTTTATCCTAAAAGACGCTCAAGTAAAAGATGTTTTTTAAAGGGGATAAATAGAAAAAATCAGACTCTCAAACCACGTATACTTAAGAGGTATCAGTCGCGTGCTGGTTACTTTGTTAGTAGTTAATTTAAACGTATGAAGAAATTTATCGTTGCAAGTACTTTTTGTGCCGTTGCTCTCTTGGGTGGCGGACAACACGTGTTTGCTGAAACAACCCAAACGACATCAGCTTCTCAGACAGAGATGATGGCAAAGATTCAGGATCTTATGAAGCTCATTGCTGACTTGCAGGCTAAGCTTGCTGCAGTGCAGGGCGAGGTGGCAGAACTTTCAAAGGATCTTGGACTCGGAGCAAAAGATGATGATGTGCTTAAGGCACAAGAACTCTTGGCTTCAGACCCAACTCTCTTTGGGGTAAAGCCAACTGGATACTTTGGTCCAATGACTGAGGAAGCTATCAAGAAGTTTCAGGATCGCTACGGTCTTGAAGTAACTGGAAAACTCGATGCACCAACTCGTGAAGTTATGAAAGAACTTCGCAAGGAGCGAAAAGAAGGTCGGGTACCATCAGGACTGGTTAAGTCAGATGAAGTGAAGGAGCGAATCAAGGATCGCCTCAAAGAAAAGTGGAAGGATTGTGATTTTGAACGAAAGTTCCGAGCCAACGTTTGTGAAAAAGTGAAAGATAATCGAGATGATTCAGACGATGACATGGACGACGAATCAGATGATGACGATACTTCAACTACAGCAACTCGTGAAGAAGCAACTGACGCTGTACGTGATGCTGCTGCTGAAGTAGTTGCATATGCCAAAGAAGTTGATCAGATGGAAGAAGACGACACTGTATCAAAGGATGAGCTTAAAGAGGCTCGTGATATCTTGAAAGATGCTCGAAAGAAGCTTGCTGACGCACGTCGTGCACTTGTGAAGAAAGAATACGGTGATGCGGTAGAGAAGGCTGAATCTGCAGTTGAAAAAATAACTGGAGATGATGACTCAGATGACGCAGATGATGAAGACGACGAAGATGAAGATGAGGATGAGGATGACTCTGACGACGAAGACGAAGATGATGACTAAGTAGTTACAACACAAAAGCGGCGGTCCTTGACCGCCGCTTTTGTGTTACACTATTTCTATGAATGAAGGATATGTCCGGTATGCAGAATATGTAAAGCCATGGTTCTCACCACCATCGTGGATTTTTGGTCCCGTCTGGAGTGTTTTATATGTACTTATCTTCATTAGCTTTGGGTGGGTGTTTATGAAAGTCTGGCAAGGCCAAATTCCTAGGTTGGTAGCAGTACCGTTTGTGATTAACCTTATTGCAAACGCTTCCTTTACTCCGGTTCAGTTTGGTTTAGATAACTTACCACTTGCTTCAGCTGTGATCTTTCTCGTACTAGTAACGATTGTATGGTCTATGTGGGCGATTTGGCCTCACGCAAAATGGGTAGCCTATCTGCAGATTCCTTACTTACTCTGGGTACTGTTTGCAACGGTTCTACAGCTCACTATCACATACCTCAACTGGTAACATGTTTTTTAGACGGAAGCGAAGAACGGTACGAAAGCGGGCTACTACGGTAACCAAGCATTACCTTGAACACAAAGAGTTAGCACGAACGCTCATTCTTGACCGTCTTGAGTACTTTAATCAGTACTATCAATTGTCATGGAATCGGGTGGCGATTCGAAACCAGCGGCGATGCTGGGGGAGTTGTTCGGCGAACAAAAATCTCAACTTCAATTATAAAATTCTCTTTCTTCCACCACATCTCCAGGACTACATCATTGTGCATGAGTTGTGCCACCTGACGCACTTACACCATAAGGAGGTATTTTGGGACTTAGTAGCACAGCAAATTCCTGAGTATAAAAAGGCCTTACATGAACTAAGAGAGATAGACAAAGCCGGTCACTCCAGGTTGCTAAAATAAAATGAGGCCCGGCCCGCGTACGACGCGAGCCGGGACTATTTGTTCGCTTCAGCGAAAGATGAATGTGGCGACGACACTTGCGATCAGGATAGCGCCGATACCAACTTTTCTTCGGTGGTCTAAGATAACCGAGAGCCTTCCTAAACCAACTCCACCGCCAAACGACATATAAATCACCCCCTTTCTCTGGGCAGGATAGTAGCAAGTCGTGTGTGATTTGTAAATCATTACTTCATTAGATTTGTGGTCAGTGAATGTGATACCATAGCTCTCATGAATAAAATCGTCGTAGCTCTGACTCTTGTTTTAAGTTTTTTTAGCCTTATACCAACCGCTATTGCGCAGAATGAAATACTGACACCAGACCCGGTCGTTATTATGTTTGGTCGGGATGATTGTGGGTTTTGCAAGGAACAATTCAAGTATCTCTTTGATGAAGATGTTGAATACGAATATTTGAATATTACTAAAGATGATGAGGCCAAGCGACTCTATGATAGCCTAACGGCCAAACATGAAATTACTAAAGTCACCCCTATTACCGTCGTAGGTGAGACGGTCTTAGCTGGATTTGATGGACCAGAAACAACCGGGAAAGCCATTCTCGCAGCGATTGAGACAGCAAAGTATTCTGACATCAGAACAATTCAAGAGCACTTAGAGCGAGCGCCAAAACAGGAGGTGGTTCTCGGTGGGGGTTGTTCGGGGCTCGCATGTGAGACGACTGGTGGAAGCCAATTTGTGTTTGATTTACCGTTTTTGGGAGTCGTAGACTTACAAACGTTCTCACTCTTTACGCTATCGGCAGTCTTGGGAATTATCGACGGCTTTAACCCGTGTGCGATGTGGGTGCTTATTACGTTTTTGACATTACTGTCTCAAGCCGGTAGTCGCAAAAAGATGGTCGTGATGGCTGGTATCTTCATTGTAGCTGAAGCTGTGATGTATAACATGATTCTCAATGTCTGGTACAAGACCTGGGACTTTGTGGCGCTTGATCAGTACGTGACACCGCTGGTGGGGCTATTGGCTCTTGGAGGAGGGTTGTTCTTCTTATACCGTTGGAATAAAAATAAAAATGCAGCGCTCGTCTGTGATATTACCGACCTTGATACGCAGGCTAAGACGATTAATAAGTTTCAAACAATTATCGCTCAACCAATTACCATTGCGTCAGTGTTTGCGATTCTTGTTATTGCATTCTCGGTTAATGTGATTGAGTTTGCTTGTTCAGTGGGTATTCCGCAGGCGTACACAAAAATCCTTGAAATCAATATGCTCACTGCCCTTGAGCGACAGTGGTACATTCTTGTATACACCATTGGGTATATGGTAGATGACTTTATTGTCTTTGGTCTTGCCATTTGGGGCTATGACAAACTCCAAGCTCATGGTGGACGATATGCTCAGCTCTCACTTCTCATTGGGGGTACGCTTATGCTTGTACTCGGAGCAATCTTGGTATTCAATCCAAGTCTTTTGATTCTCTAGAGTTATGCCTGAGGTTCCGGAACTGTTGCTTGTTGATAAACCAAAAGGCATCACTTCTTTTGGTGTCATTAGACAACTACGCCGTACACTGGGTGTGAAGAAAATAGGTCATGCAGGAACATTAGATCCACTTGCGTCGGGCTTGATGATTCTTGGTGTTGGTAAGGGAACTAAAAAACTAACAGAGTTAATTAAACTCGATAAAGAGTATGTCGCCGAAATCAGAATCGGTGAGAGGCGTACCACGGGAGACTTAGAAGGAGACATCATTGAAGAAAAAGCTGTCACCGAGTCGGTGGCGGATTTGGAAGCACAAGTCATAACTGCCTTGCATGACATGACAACTACGTTGACTTTACCGGTGTCAGCTTATAGTGCAATTAAAGTTGATGGGGTAGCAATGTATAAACGCGCCCGTAAAGCAGAAAAAACCGGGGAGCAGGTGACAGAAGTCCCGATTCGTGACATGAAAGTACATGAGGCAGAACTTCTGAATTTAGAAATAGGTAGCGACCGAGCGGTAGCAACTGTGCGCTTTTTTGTTGGTTCGGGGACGTATATTCGTTCACTCGCCGAAGAGTTAGGTCGGCGTTTGGGCTATCCTGCGACACTCCAAAATCTTCGTCGTACCAAGGTGGGAGAGTTTGATATAAAAAATGCACGGCCACTTGAGGACCGTGCACCAGGTGCGGCTTAAGCCGTCTCGCCCATAGCTTCTGTAGGCTCGATGGTGAGCCATGGCTCCGAGTCTGCGGGCAGAATGAAACTGGGTAGTCGTTGGAACATCTGGCGAACGCTTGCAATCCTAGGACATCCAGTTTGGATGATAATTTCGCCACCGACCTTATAAGCAAAAACACGTTCGGTGATAGCGGCTGGATGGTTGAAGCTTTCAACGTCTTCTTCAGTAATGGGGCGAATTCCGCCTTTGTAGAACATGGTTTGCTTTCTCCTCTCCTTTAGGGACGGATGAGAATATGATCTCTTACAAAAAAGTGAGCAGCTCAAGCCGAGCTGCTCTTAGTCATCCCATGGTTCTGGACCCTCATATTCAGGTTCGGCAGGTCGATCAAAATCAATGCCTTCTGAATCAATAATGTTTTCGCCGCTTGCCGTGTCAATTTGCACACGCTCTTCGTTAATATTACTCCGTAGATATCTCATCAGTTCTTCATCTACTGCTCTCGTTCTAGGAACTTTACAAGAAGCAGGAGTACGTTTTTCACCTTTGAAATATCTAGTTAGAAAACTGTGGTAACGACTCCATAGATATTCGGTCTTAATTTTGTCGCGTACCAGTTGACTCTTTACTTCAGCGAAGATTTTTCCACCACGACGTCGACGCTTAAGTTCATACACCAGATCTCTTGCTGTATCGTGATTAAGCTGGCCGAATTTTTTTTCTGCGCCGGTAAGTGCGGTGTTAAACACGTGCTCGACAATGTACAGGTCATCGTCGATGGTATGCTGTGAAGCCACAACGAATCTCCCTCTTTTAATCGAGCGGAACTGCTCTAAAGGTATTTTATACCCCTAGGTAGAGAAATTGTCTATAGACATCATTTCTTCTTCAGACACCGGACTTTCTTCCAACTCTTTAATTACCGCTTCAAGTTGTTCCAATATTTCTTCTAGTTCACGCGCTTCTCTGGTGTCGACTTTCTTATGCATTTCAATTTGAGTTCGCAATTCCTCAGTGCGTGGCATAAGATCAGCAATTTTTTCTTTTCGTCTCAGTTTGGCAAGCTCAAGTTTTGCTTGTGTCAGATTAGTTTTTACTTGTTCAAGCTCGACTTCAGCGTCTGCCATTGCTTCACTCGTGTCTTCTCCTTCAGATGTCACAGCGTTTTGACTATCAGAAATGTAACTCTCAAGTTCAGTGACCCGACTTGAAAGCTTCCGAATCTCCTCAGTCCAATAGTTTGTATTTATAGCTTCAGGAGAGTACATAAAGTTTAAAACAAAGATTCAACTACCGCTTTCACATCGCCACCGTCAGCTTTACCAGCGAGGTCTTTAATAATTGCTCCCATGAGCATTCCCATCTTGCTTTTATCATCAATACCTAACTCTGCTTTCTTGGCTTCTGCGATTGGTCGGATTTCATCTTGGCTCATGAGTTGTGGGAGGTAGCTCTCAAGCACGATCAATTCTTCTTTTTCTGGTGCTGCTAGTTCAGGACGGTTCGCCGCTTCGTATTGCACAATCGATTCTTTTCGCTGCTTAGCTAGACGCTTAATGACAGCGAGGACTTTTTCATCATCAAGCATTGTTTGGGGAGTGCCACCGGTAGCTACTGCCTCGTTTGTGAAGGCAGTAATCATACTGCGGACGGTTCGGAGTTTTACCTCGTCCTTAGCCTTAAGAGCGTCTTTTAATGAAGATTTAATAGTTTCGTGTAGTGACATATATGGCTATTCTAGCATATTTTAAAGAGATGGTATGATAGTGACCATGGAATCAATACTTATACTACTTGTTATTTTGCTCGTTATTGGGAATGCCTTTGTGGTGTGGAAGCTCCTGCAACCAAAAGAAGTTAAGCCGGAAAATACCGAAGGATTAGTCTTGCTCCAAAAGCAAATACAAGAGATGAGTCGCACGATGGACAGTCGTCTCAGTCAGACCGCAGACAAGATGTATGACTCTTTGAAGGATCAGAGTTCGCAAAGTCAACGACTGATTCAGGATATCAACCGCCAGGTCGGTGAACAGCTTCGTGACGTGGTAGCTCGCACCGCGGAGGTGGGGGAGAGTAGTAAACAAGTTTTTCAAGTGGCTGACCAGCTAAAAGAATTACAAAATATTTTGAAAAACCCGAAGCAGCGGGGAATCTTGGGTGAGTACTATTTAGAAACGGTGCTACAAAACGTCTTGCCACCAGATAGCTTTAAAATGCAGTATGCGTTTAATGATGGTGAGATTGTCGATGCGGTGGTATTTGTAAAAGGGAAAGTGATTCCGATTGACTCGAAGTTTTCTCTTGATAACTACAATCGTTTTGCTGAAGCGACTGATGGAGTTGAGAAAGCTCAGTTTGAGAAAGTATTTCTCAATGACCTAAAGCTTCGTATTACTGAAACAGCCAAGTATATTCGCCCGAGTGAAAAGACAACCGACTTTGCGTTTATGTTTATTCCACATGAGGGTATCTATTATGATTTGCTTTCAAATAAAGTAGGCGCAGGAGAAGATAATCTTATTCAACGGGCGGCAGGGAAGTACAAAGTGATTATTGTGTCACCAACGTCATTCTTGGCATATCTACAGACGGTACTCCAGGGCCTTAAGGCGATGGAGATTGAAGAAAAGGCACAGGACATCATCAAGAACGTTGAGAAGCTCTCAGGGCACATAGCGCGCTATGAGGACTACTACAATAAGCTTGGGAAGACGCTTGAAACCACTGTCAATCATTATAATAATGGGTACAAGGAGCTCGGGAAGATTGATAAAGATATCATGCGAATTACAGGAGAATCAGCTGATGTCGAAGTACTCTCACTTGAGAAGCCAAGACAGCTTGATGAATAAATAAAAAGAAAAGCCGCCCAACCAAAGGAAGGGCTGAGCCTTTCTTGGTTGGGCGGATTAGTAGTCCTGCGACTTGTGGTCAGACCATTCTTCCTTGAGACCGCTGATGATTCCGAAAATGATTCCAATCAGCAACCCGGCTAGGATTCCTAGATTTGGGCCAACCACCATACTCATGATTGTGCTAAGGACGGCTCCGATGCCGAAGCTAAGCGTGGAGTAGAAGAGGAGGCCGCGATCTCGCCACGGCTTCAGCAGCTTGAACGGATAGATCATAAGGTAAACGATCAAAATGACGAGAAAGTAGCTCTCCAGAATTGCAGAGATCAACACGAGGTCAGGGCTATGTAGGCTCTCGGGTGATTTGCCTTCGAGCCCATTCAGTCTTGGTTGAAGTACCTCTGTGAATATTTTCCACAAGAGTAGAGAGAACATCACGGCCATCGATATCGAGATGATTCGATTCATTTTCATCATGTTATCCACGACCTTTCTCCTTGTGTTCTTCGTAGAGTCCGATTGGGACCCCAAACAAGATTGCAGGAATGATGGCAATTGAAAATCGAACGAACCCAACAGCTAGCGCATCAGCCAGGCCTCCTTCTCCAAGGTGTGCTACACCCGCAAGTCCAAAAGATATGCAGAGTATAGTGGCAATCACCAAGAAAAAGATCAACCCGTAGTCGTCAAATGCTTTTAACGACTTGCGAAGGTGAGACCAAAGGCAGACGAGGCTGCAAATACAGACATAGGCTGTAGCTGTTGTAGCTAATGCCACAGACAACCAGACGATATCTTCCGTGTCAGCTATAGGGGTGTCTGAAATATACAGATTTGCTATCTCTTCCAGACTCGGCGACAAAAAGGCCAGAAAGACCAAGAAAACGAGACAGGCGAAGCCAGCTACGAAGGCGATTCTCAACAGACGATGGAGTACTTGATGGTCTTTGGGATTTGTGACAAGGTTCATGCTAACTCTCCCGTAGCAAACGATCCATTTGTATCATGCCACCCTCATAATAAAAGTCAATGTAGCTCACATCAGCTGGAGACTTGTATAAAAAAGAAAAGCCGCCCAACCGACTTTTCAAAAAAGTGGTGAGCGGCTGTTGGGAGCCGAGAGAAAGAAGGTCAGCTATTTTCCTGGAATATACTCGGTGTTGTCCATCGCCCAGATCATGGCATCAGCACCTACCTGAACGATTACGTTTGGATCATTTTTGTCAGCAGCTGTGGCGTGAAGGACCGCCTGACCACGCATGACAATTCCAAACACATGTTTCTCGGATCGTGCGATTTCAATGGTTACTTTTTCCATAGGGATAAACCTCTTTCTATAACTTCTATAATTTTGACATACTTTATAAAAACTGTCAATATTTTACATAAGCCAGTGATACTTTCCTTGCAAAAAAGCTGATTTCTTGTATTATACTGCCCATCATGGCAACAGATACAGCAACTAAGCCTTTTGCGGTTATTATGACCGGCGGAAAGCAATATGTCGTTCACGAAGGAGATACACTCAATGTGGAACTTCTTGGTAATCATACCGAAGGTGACAAGATTGAATTTGACACCGTTCTTATGACCGACAATGGCTCACAAGCAAAGGTTGGTACCCCTCACACAGGTACAAAGGTGATTGCGACCTACCTTGGCGAAACAAAGGGTCCAAAGCTTACCATCATCCGCTACAAAGCGAAGAGTAACCGAGACCGACGTATTGGTCACCGTCAGCACTACGCTTCTATCAAGATTGATAAAATCTAACAAAAATCTCCCGTACGGGAGATTTTTGTTAGTAGCGATTCTTAAGAGCGTTTTTGAGCGTCTCGGCGTCAGCGTATTCAAGCTCGCTACCAGTACTGAGGCCCCGTCCTAAGTGTGAGATTTTTACCGGAGATTCAGTGAGGATAGGGTTAAGAACTGATTCAATAAATCGTGCGGTATTCTCTCCGTCTGGATTGATTGAAAAGCCAAGGATTATTTCTGAGAGCCCTTCAGGTAGGCGAGCTTGTACGGTGGCCTTAAGTGCGCCAGCACGAAGCTTTTCATTATCGGCTGATCGCAGGAGGGGAACGGTACCACCAAGAACAAAATAGAGACCGTTGTAGACACCAGCTCGCTCGATAGCCTGGATGTCGGAATCGCGTTCAACCACCAAGAGTCTGTCATGTTCGCGGTTACTGGCAGAACAAATAGAACAGAGTGAGGCATCACCACCATTTTTAGAAAAGAAACGATGGCAACTGTCACACTCAACGACACTGCTTTTAATCGTGGCAATCAGTTGTGATAAATCTGCCACATCAACATCATTCATTGTGAGTACATGAAAGGCAAACCGCTTGGCTTGCCGTGCACCAACACCAGGGAAGGATTCAAAGAGGGTAATTAATTTGTCTAAGTTATTCATAGTTTAGAAATCGTCACCATGTCCTCCGCCGGCCGCTGCATGATGGGTGTCTAGATTGAGGAAGCGGACGTGCTTACCATCAAAGTACAGTTCGGCTGATCCAACCGCTCCGTTACGGTGCTTCTCGACCAGAATCTCGGCAATATTTGGTCGTTCTGGTTCTTTATCTTTATTCATTTTGTCTTCACGGTGGATGAACATCACCACGTCAGCGTCCTGCTCGATCGAACCAGAGTCACGAAGATCTGAAAGTCGTGGCTTACCACCGCGTTGCTCTACAGCACGAGAGAGCTGCGAGAGGGCAATGACAGGGATCTCAAGCTCTTTAGCAAGAATCTTTAGCGAGCGAGAAATTTCGGTGATTTGCTGCACCATACTATCGCTTCCTTTAGTGAGGGTGGGGGACATGAGTTGGAGGTAGTCGACGATAAGCATATCAAGACCGTACTCGTTCTTAAGGCGTCTGGCAGCCGAGCGCATTTTCACAATGTTCATAGCTGCTTCATCAATAATATGAATTGGTGCCTTATGAAGTTTATTCATCGCGTTTTGGAGCGCTTCGTATTCGCTGTCATTAGTAAGTCGTCCGGTTCGAAGCTTCCAAGAATCCACCCCAGATTCAGCCGCCAGCATACGATCAACTAGCTGTTGGTCACTCATTTCAAGTGAGAAGATTCCGACTGAAGCACCGTGCTGCAACGCTGCATTCCGAGCGAGATCAAGCGCAAAGGTTGTCTTTCCCATTGATGGACGAGCAGCCAAGATAACGAGGTCAGACTTTTGGAAACCAGAGAGGAGGTTATCAAGCGAGGTGAAGCCAGAGGGGACACCTCGTTTTACTTCAGGGTTAGCACTGAGGTGCTCAAAGCGTTCCCACGCTTCTTTTAAAGATGCACCAATTGGGCGGAACTTTTGGGCGCTTGGCGCCTGGGTTGCTTGGAAGATTTTTTTCTCTGCTTGATCAAGTGCTTCATCAACGGTCTCTGGGTCAGAGTAGCCAATTTCGGCAATGTCGTCCGCCGCGTGAATGAGACCGCGTAGTGTAGCTTTGTTGATGACTTGCTCAGCGTAGTACATTGCGTTACCAGCTGCT
The DNA here is from genome assembly GCA_027487145.1 of bacterium. Classification (GTDB taxonomy): domain Bacteria; phylum Patescibacteriota; class Minisyncoccia; order Phycocordibacterales; family UBA918; genus OLB19. The sequence continues at coordinate 15,054 of JAIYEC010000067.1, forward strand.
GGAACAGTCTCAATGAGTTCAGCAATGTATGATGCACCACCCGTACGATCGAGTGCACTCATGTCTTTAAGCTTGGTCACCACCGACACCGTGTCGATAGGGTCACCCTTAGAAAAGATGTGTGAGATGGCTTCGTAGATAAGACGGTGTTTATCGGCAAAGAAGCTATCAGGGAAGACTGTCACTGATACGTCATGAAGCACGTCGGGTTTGAGGATGATGGCACCAAGGAGTGCCTTTTCTGCTTCGACGTTTTGGGGTGGGGTTCGAAGTGAGCGATTGAGTTTGCTGTCTGCCATAGTGGATGCATTTTAGCACTATTAACAGCTGTTCGGAGTTGACGACGACGTGGGGACAGTGTGGGTAGTGTGCATAAGCTAAAGGCGGTTCAAGCTTTGCTTGAACCGCCTTTAGCTTTATGAATTTTTTGTGATTTTTGGTCCTTGTGGACTATCTTCAATAGTGTAGCCCTTTCGAGCAATTGCCTCACGGAGGAAGTCAGCTTCGGCCCAATTGCGGGAGATACGAGCAGCTTCTCGTTTATCAATAAGCTCTTGAATTTCATGCGATAGTTCTTGTTGTCCAACTACACCAAGGAGACGGCGACCTTCAGATGGATCTTCTGAGAGTCCGATGTCGAGAATCTCATCCATGGCCATGAGAGTGCCACACTTGGTTTTCTCCTCAAGTTTTGGATCTTTCATCATCTCCCACAGTACAGCGATAGCTCCGGGGGTATCAAGATCATTGGCTAGGCACGCATCAAATTTTTCCATGTACGCCGTATCAGGAACGTTTGATCGTTGCTTGAACTCTTCATACATGTGTCGCTTAAGACGGTAGAGTGCTTGTTTGGCAGCCTTCAGAGCATCCCATGAGAAGTTTATCGGCGAGCGGTAGTGGGCGGTTAAAAGCCAGTAGCGATAGTCTTCGCCAGAGAAGCCACGGTCGCGCAGGTGTCGCATCGTGATCGAGTTACCTGCTGATTTTGCAATCTTCGTATTATCTATCCGAAGGTGTTCTCCGTGCATCCAGTATTGGACAAATTTCTTTCCGGTAAGGCTTTCTGATTGAGCAATTTCACCGTTGTGGTGTGTGGGCATATTGTCTACACCTCCCGTATGCACATCAATCTGCTTACCAAGGGTCTCCAAAGCCATAGCTGAACACTCAATATGCCAACCAGGAAATCCTGTACCAAAACGACTTGGCCACCCGAGTTCTCCTTTTTTCCAAACAGCGAAATCGGCCGGATGTTTTTTTTCGCTATTCACTTCCACCCGTGCCCCTTCTTGAAGTTTTTGTATATTGATTTTTCCAAGTCTGCCATAGGTTGGGAATTTGCTAATATCGAAATAGGCACCGTCCGAGGTTTCATAGATAAAACCTTTGTCATCAAGAGCCTTGATGAGGCTTACTTGTTTACCAACATAGTCACTAGCACGTGCCCAGGTAGTTGGCGGCATGATACGAAGTTCATCCATATCGTCGACGAATGCTTTGATGTAAATATCACCAAGTTGCTTCATACCAGCAAGCGTGATTGGGAGATCTTCACGTTTGAGACCTTTCATCATCTTGTCTTCACCGGCATCACCGTCGTCGGAGAGGTGTCCAAAGTCAGTAAAATTGATAGTGTGCTTCACGAGATATCCGTTCCGGATAAACACTCTTTTTAGAATATCTGGGAATACGTACGATCGGAGATTACCAATATGAACATAGTCATAGACTGTCGGTCCGCAGGAATACATGGTGACATGCGGTTCACTTAGAGGCTGAAATACCTCAAGCTTTCCACTTTCGCTATTAAATAGTTTTATCTCCCGGTGAGAAATCGGTGTTTTTTTGCCAAATATAGTGCCAAACATTCCGTCTAGTGTAGCAAACAAGAGCTTATTTCTGAAATCTAGCACACATACACTCGGTATTACTTTCAGGCGTATCAATATCGTGCGATAATGGCTTTTATGAATGAAGAAAACACCGAGGTGGTAGCACGAGATACTGTTACTAAAAACCTTATTGGGTACGCTCTCTTGGGGGTACTAGCAATTGGATTGTTTATTTCGGGCATTTACATTGGTAACGCCGGAAGTATTTTTGGCCAACCGCTAAGCTTTAAAGCCTACCTACCAGGGTTAGAAACGGCAGCACCAAAAGAGGGGGTTAGTCTCAGTGAATTCTGGAGTGTCTGGAACTTACTTGAAGAAAAGTTTAGTTCTGCCAGTAGTACCGCAACAGTCTCAGATGAAGAGAAGCTATACGGAGCGATTAAAGGTCTCGTGGATTCGTATGGAGACCCGTACACAGTGTTTTTACCACCGGCTGAAGCCGGGCAGTTTGAAGATGATATTTCTGGTAACTTCAGTGGGGTCGGTATGGAGGTGGGACTTCGTGAAGGTCTCATTACAGTCATCTCGCCACTGCCGGGAACCCCAGCCGAGAAGTCAGGTATTCACTCTGGTGATGTGTTGGTAAAGATTGATGATGTGAGCACTGAAGGAATGCGGATTGATGAAGCCGTGAAGCTCATTCGTGGTGAGAAAGGATCAGTCGTCAAATTCTCCATTTACCGCGAAGGCCAATCGGAATTTATTGAGAAGTCTGTGACGCGTGACACGATTGATATTCCAACTGTGAAGACTGAAAAAGTCGGAGATGTCTTCATTATTTCACTCTACAGCTTTAATGCGGTATCAGAATCGAAGATGCAAGAAGCGATGAATGAGTTTGTCAGTAGCAAGTCAGAAAAACTTATCATCGATGTACGGGGAAATCCTGGCGGATTCCTTCAGAGTGCCGTTGATATCGCAAGCTTCGTCCTTCCGTCTGGTAAGGTGGTAGTAAAAGAACAGGGAGGTGTTACTGGTGAAGATAAGGTGTTCAGAACTCGCAACCGTCAGGTGCGTGACTTTACCCCAAATAATCTTGTCGTATTGGTCGACAATGGATCTGCATCTGCATCAGAGATTCTGGCTGGAGCACTAAAGGATCACGCGGTAGCAACCGTTATCGGTGTACCGACGTTTGGAAAGGGGTCAGTTCAAGAGCTCGTACGTCTTGATGACGGTTCATCACTCAAGGTCACGGTAGCTCGTTGGTTTACACCAAATGGTACTTCAATCTCAGACGGCGGTCTTAGTCCCACATATGTCATCAAACGCTCTTCTGAAGATCGTGAAGCAGGACGAGATCCGCAAAAGGAAGCCGCTCTACGCTTCCTTAATGGAGAAACAATTGAAAGTCAGAGTCTTTCAACTAGCCTTGACGAGGCAATTGGAGGCTAGGTGATTATTCGGTACAATAGCTCAGTATGAATCCCGCAGCAAGTATTGCTGTTGTGAGGATTTACGGATAATACTTAAAAGTGACTAAATGATATGAAACTAATTAAACATAACTTTCTAGCACGCTGGCACGGCGTGCCAGCAACAGTAATCTGTGCAGCGGGATGAAAGTAATTCTTGTAAGAGACGTGGCCAAAATCGGCCGCAGAAACCAAATCGTTGAAGTCCCAGACGGGTATGCCCAAAATCAACTTATTCCTAAGAAATGG
>JAIYEC010000048.1 GCA_027487145.1 bacterium
ACAGGTGTGCCGTCACGTCTTTCCCAATTGAAGATAGTTTTTTGGTAGCCGTGAGATGCCCCATCACCTTAGCTTGAATTTTCACCGAAAACTGTTGGCGAGGTAGAGCGTTATATAGTTTTTCAACAATTCCCTTGGCTTCAGATTCAGCTCGAGCCATACCTACTACTCGAGAAAACGCCGGTACAATCTCTTCAGCCACTAAAATATCAAGCTTCGTAACTGTCGCCGGTCTTAACTCTGCAATCTCATATGAGAGAGATGCATACCCGCTTGAAGCACTCTTAAGCCTATCGAAGAACCCTCGCATCAGCTCGCGAAGTGGCATCTCTACCGCAAGGAGCGTGCGACCGTCACCAAAGAGCTCGGTATCAATTACGCTTGCCTCATGCTCATATAGCAACGTCAGAACATCTCCCATGTAATCACCCGGAAGGATAATTTGTCCAAGTACCCACGGTTCACGAACTGTCACCTTCTCACCGTGTTCAGGAAAGCGATTGGCTGCATAAATACTCTCAACTCGCCCTTCAGGCCACGTTACCTCATAAGAAATTGAAGGTGCAGTAATGATGATATCAATATCAAATTCACGACGAAGTCGTTCGGTGATTATCTCCATGTGGAGCATACCAAGAAACCCACAGCGAAACCCACGACCCAACACTCCCGATGACTCTTCTTCAAATGAAAGCGATGAATCAGACAACCGCAATCGATCAAGAGCTTGGCGAAGCTGGGTAAATTCGTCTTGGTTCTCTGGAAAAATAGACGACCATACCACTGGTCGAGCTTTTTGAAAGTCAGGCAGAGCTTCAGCTGGAGATCGTTCTGGAATAAGCGTATCTCCCACGAAGGCTACCCCCGGCTCTTTAATACCAGTTACAATGTATCCAATCTGTCCGGCATGAAGTTCAGCTTGTGGTAACTCTTCTGGCGTAACCACACCCACTTCAAGGGCAGTAAAGACTTTCTTACTTGCGGCAAATTTGAGGACATCCCCTTTCTTTACGACACCATCAACAACTCGCATAAAGACGATAATCCCTCGGTGGTTAGAATATTGAAAATCAAAAATAAGACCTCGATACACTGGCTCGGTTGTTTCTTTTGGTGGTGGAATCCGCTTGCAAATCTCTTCGAGCAGTTCCGGCACACCAGCCCCTGTCTTACCAGACACCAATACAATCTCCTCACGGGTACATCCAAGGAGGTTGATTACCTCGTCTCCAATATCTTCAATTCGGGCGTGCGGTACGTCTGTTTTTGTTAGTACTGGAATAATGGTCAGGTTTTGATCCTTGGCCATCTGGAGCGTCGTCAGTGTTTGTGCTTGTACACCTTGCGTGCTGTCCACTAAGAGGAGTACTCCTTCTACCGCCTTGAGCGCACGCGATACTTCATACGAAAAGTCGATGTGACCAGGTGTATCAATAAGATTAAGTTCAAATGCTTCCCCGGCATGGGTGTAGTGCATACGAACTGGCTGCATCTTGATCGTGATCCCTCGTTCACGCTCAAGATCCATGGAATCTAGTACCTGGGCTTTCATTTTGCGCGCTTCAACCGATTTAGTTGCTTCAAGCATTCGGTCTGCCAAGGTCGACTTACCATGGTCAATATGGGCAATGATGCTAAAGTTACGAATCTGCTTCATATGATTGGCTCTACTGTACCGGAATTACTGAAAAAAGCCAGAAATTACAACGTGTCAGGTTGTGGTGCAATAACGTCTGTCTTGAAGATTTTCGAATGGAAAGAGCGATAAATTTCAAAGATTTCCGGAGCCTTAAGCACACGATATACCAAGATAACTGCCGTAAGTCCCATGACCCCAGCCACGAGTCCTTGTAATGAAATACCGATGAACGTCTCCTGATTAATACCATCAACCACAAAGATAAGTGCTGCATAGGCTGAAAATCCACCTGCCACGGCAGCTACTAACGCCTCTGCTAACAAGCGCAACAATGGTCGATAACTGATATTGAACGTACGAACAGAAATAATCATCAAAACGATCAACTGGACAAACTGTCCAATCACAAATGCCAAGGCCAATACCATGACTTCCGTACCTAAGACACCCTCCAGTCTAAAAAATTGTTCAAGTGAAGTCCGGAGGGCATGATCTTGTTGATATGACGCGAGCAATAAAAATGCTACTGCGATTGATACCCCTGATGATACAACCGAAACTACTAACGGTACCATCGTTCTACCACCGGCATAAAATGCTCGGACGAGGAGCAAAAGAATAGCTTGTGCAACCAAAGAGATAACAAAGAGTGCCAACACCGCTGCTGTTAATCTGGCATCACCCCAGTCAAACGCTCCACTCCCTAGAAGTACCCGAACAATCTGGGCTCGCAGAACAATTATCAACGCCGCAATCGGAACCGACCAAAAGATTATGTGTCGCAGAGCTGTTAGTAACTGATGGTTAAACTCAACCAATTTATTTTTTGCAAGCAAGGTTGAAAGTGTCGGGAAGGCCGCTACCGAGTAACTCATACCAATCACTGCGAGCGGTACTGACTGGAGGTTAAAAGCGAACTGAAAGACTGACACAGACCCGGCAGCCAGCGAGGACGCCATCCCAATCAAGACAAGGAGTACGATTTGATTTACCGATAACGTAAGAGCGCGTGGAATAGATACAAGCAATACCTCCCTTATAAGTTTCCAATCAAACGAAAAGCTAACCCCAAAGCGATACTCGCTTTTAAGCACAAACGGAATCTGAATAAGCAAATGTCCCAAGGCTCCAAGTACAACACCAATTACCAGGCCAAGAAGTCCATACACCGGGTAGAGCAACACCACCCCAATGATGATGAAGATATTGTAAATAAGTGGACTAATTGCATAGAGGACAAAACGATGAGTTATCTGAGTGATTACCCCACAGAGACTTGAGATGCCCAAGAAAAATGCCTGGAGTAACAGTATCTGAATGAGCGAAATAAGGAGTGAGGTATGGTCTGCAAAGCCAGGAAAAAGCTTTGGGACATACCATGAGGCAGAAAATACCAGTATAAGTGAGACAACGCTAAAGAATATCAGGAACAGCGAAAAAATCTGCGTGATAACTTTTGCTCCTGCGTGTGGACCTCCCTCTTCAGAAAAACGGCTGACAAATGGTAGCAATACGTAGACTGACAGTACCGATGCAAAAAGCACGTACATGAGATCAGGGATTCTAAATGCAGCGTAATACAAATCGAGCTCTGTTCCAGCACCGAACATGTGTGCCAATAGTCGATCGCGAACTATCGCAAGTAGCTGTGACCCAACCGCAAATAAAGCAAGAATATACGCGGCCTGGTGGAGGCCGCGTACTTCTCTGTACATAAAGTTAAACACTCGACGTACCATATCTGATACCTACTGCGCTGGCTGATTAGCTGGCTGGTTTTGTCCACCCTCTTCTGGGATGGTATTTACAGGGGTAACGAGATTTGTATTTGGATCGGTAGACGTAGTTACGTTTTCACCATTTTGTTGTGGAGCCGCCTCATTGATTGACCCTTCTAAGTTTGTGTTTGTCTGAGGTACGTACCCGTTGGTTTCAAGCTGTGTAATAAGATCCGTGAGCTGTTTATTATCTTGGTTGGTCTCACGAACAATTCGGAGTTGCGTGAGAGCGTCTTGTAGTCGATTTGAATCAAGATAAGTAAGAGCAAGCATGTATCGTGCGTTAGCGAAGTTGCTGTCAATTTGAATAGCTGTTTCGTACGCTTCAATAGCAGCAGGGAGATCTTTTTTAGCTGCTTGCAATACGCCTAACTGATAGTATCGAGTTGGATTATCAGGTTCTAGGGTAATAATTTGACGTGCAGTATTGATTGCATCATCGATCTTTCCATCATTGACATCAATCTGAGTGAGTAGGAATAGTGCCTCTGAGTAATTTCGCTTTAGCTCAAGTGCTTTTGCAATCTTCTCTCTAGCTTTTCCGAAATCTTTAAGTCGTACAGCGAGCGTGGCCTCGGCCATTGGGTAAAGCGGGTTAAACGGATCTCGCCATTTTGCATCTTCTAGTTTTGCTGTAACTCTCTCAGACGCGTCTTCAAACCCAGCAACTGCCAATACACTGAAGATATCTGCTAAGGTTGCGTGCCCAGCTGGGTTGCTGTCGTCTTGCTTGATTGCCTCTTCCGCCTCAAGCACTGCTTGACGTGCTGTTTCTACAAACCTTTCTTGGTCTTGTTCGGTCGGTTCTTCTTGTGCGAGTAATGACTGTAAATCGACTAATCGTGCTTGCGCCATTGCAATTAAGAACGTGTCATCTTGATACTGCTGGTACGCACTGGCTGTCATTTGCTGAAACTCCGTGATACTGGTGGCTTCTGACCGAGCTTTAGTAAATGTGGATTGTGCAACATATTGCTTTGCCATCGTAAACACAGCAGTCACAGCGACAATAATCAGAACAATCACAAAGATCATGAGGAGGAATCCTCGTCTTCGATTACTCACTAATGAAACTGTTTTAACACTCTCTGGGACGAGCGCACCATAGGCGACAAACGAAAGTCCGGTAAAGAGCGCGGCCAGTAAGAGAATTGCCGGGCCGATGACATACACATATGACATCCCCCACAAGAACACTGCCGCCAGGAACGTCGTGACTCCGAAGTAATACCAGAAACCGTCTGTGTTATTACCCTTAAGGAGCATCTTGTATCCTAAGTGAAGGTACAAAGCGTGGAATGCGAGTAATGCCAATCCACCAAGAATTCCCATCGTCACAAATAGCGTCGCTCCAAAACCAAAACCGGCGTTAAAGTTAGTGCTCCAGAAAATGGTTTCGTTAATCGACGGGTCTTTATGGAGCCGCCACGCATCACCGAATTTATTTGGACCAATTCCAAGGAGAGCGTCGGTCCGATAGACATCTTTTACAATATCAAGAGTTGCAGACATTGAAGGTCGCACTTCAATGTAGTTGATACCAGTCGCGTTGTTGATTTTTGAACCAACATAATCACCAGCAACCACAAAGACGATACTCGTAATACAGACAATAATTGTCGCCAAAACTAATACTGGTGAAATAACAGATTTTGTCTCGCCAGCCTCAGAAAAAAGAGTATCTCGTGAGAATATATAGACCAGCAAAAGCAGTGCGAAGAATCCAATGAACAACCACAGACTGAAGAAATTGACCACAGTCATTACCGCAAGGGCAAGAATGACCAGAACCGCAATGCACCACTGATGAGCTCGTTTGAGCGGAAGCTGAAGCAGCGTAATTAATCCAATAATAATAGATAGTCCAGAGAATATAGCCAAATCATTAAAGCTACCAACTGGCGTAACAGTAATCTCTCCAAAGCTACGCAACGGTAAGAAGTCTGCTCCCATGATAATCCGAGCAAGACTATACAAAATCACGAGTATCGAACCGAGTCCAAAGAACATCAACGCTCTCATGCTCATCTTTTTTGATTTTTGAAGTACAAGCGGAATCATCATCAAAAGACCCATGACAGCAAAGAAAGTTGCTGTCTGCGGTTCAAAAACACTTCCGCGCAAAGCATCTTTGATATCACCAGAGAGAGCACCACTGATGAACGAAACAAGTATCAAGATACCGAACGCAAGAAGCGGCCACGGCATAACTGTTTCTGTTTTGTTATAGCGGAGTGCAGAAAGTCCAAGCAGTACAACAACAGACAGACCTAGTACCGAACTTACCAGCACCTTATCGAAACCTAACGAGGCCGGTAAGCCTGGTACGAAGAACAACGGTACAAGTAAGAGCAAAGCCCCGACAATATACTGCTCAACTTTTAAGATTACATTACCAATCTTATCTGACTCTTTTACCGGTCGCATCGTGGTAACAACAGGTTCAGATTCACCTTGGTAGGCACGTGGAATAAATGGACTTCCTGACATACAAAACGTTCAAAATAATAATGCCTATATAATAAAACAAAAAACACCCAAATGGGTGTTTTTTGTACACATAAGCCGAATTCTGTCAGGCATACTGCCCGGATGATCATATACCTAGAATGTCTGTTACCAGACATCTCATGCGGCTCTCTTCCGTCGGATATGTGCCGAAAATTCAGCACCTATCCGACGGAAGCACGGCCTTGCACGCAGGTAAGGATTTAGCCGTTTCACCTTATATGTTGCCATATAAGCTATTCCTCACATATATTATCTGAGGAATTCTCTCACTTTCGCTAAAGACGTCTCTGCTCGCACCTCTGGCCTTACGGCCGACGGGCGTTACCCGCTACCCTGCTCCACGAGTTCACGTGGACGTGTTCGGACTTTCCTCCCCTTAGTGACTACTAAGAGGCGATCATCGTGTACTCCTATTATGCAATAAATTACTCAGATTGCAAATCTGGGACCACTACCTCATCACCTATCTTGAGCGAAGAGCTTGCGACAAAACCAGCATTAGCTTCGATCACAAACCAGGCTGGTTTTGGTGAAGAAAAAGAATCTGGATATGTCTCTGGTGAGACATTCTCTTCAATATGAACAATAGAACCTGACTTCGCAACCCAAATAATATCAAGGGGGTAGTTCATATCTTTCATCCAAATCCCATGTTCACCTTCTGCTCCAAAGGCAAACAACTTCACCACTCCGTTTGGTAGATATGGGGTATCTGAAAGACCTTTAATTCTCTCAGGAATTGAATCAGCTACTGAAGCTTGCACGGGAACAGTTCCAATCACGATCGGAATAAGTTCTGGATAATACGTCCGCCAATCATCACTTGGCACTCGGCTATCATTAAGAGGAATTTGAAACTCACCATCGGCGACCGCTTCTTTTAAAGCGGTCTGCTTAAAGTGATACGCCAAATACAACCACACCCCTCCTCCGATGAGAGCAAGGGCAAGGGCAATCATGACAATACGTTCAGCCACCTTCATGCTACTTAATAAATGTTAGGTAAAGGAACGCGGCCAACCCAGCAACAACAGCTCCAAGGAGAGTTCCCCAAACAATATCTGCCAATACGACACTAACTGGCCAGTCTTTTAGCGTTGCGTAATTAGTGAGGTCATACGTCATGTAGGTAAAGAACCCAAACATTCCACCATAGAGCCCTGCCATCTTGATGCTATTTGCCTGCACGCCGGGATACGTTGCAAAAAACGTAAGCCCCACCAAGAACAGTAGGTAAAACAAAATCGCTGGCACCCACTGCACCGGACCGAGTAAGTGACCTAGCTTATCTTGATAAAAATTCTTGGCGATAAGCCCAAGCCACACCATATCAATAGCAAAAAATACGGGGACACTGACAGCGTAGAGAGTTAAAAAAAGTTGTGTGTTCATAATTATTTAGATTACAGTAAGATAATTGTTGCTAAGCCTAAGAATACAAAGAAACCAAAGACATCGGTAGCGGTAGTGATAAAGATGGTTGCTGACGTCGCCGGATCCTTCCCTAGCATCTTCATGATAAGAGGCACAAATGCCCCGAAGAACCCAGCTATGACAAGGTTACACACCATTGCCACAGCGAGAACCAGCCCAAGCAACGGACTTTGATTCCAGAAAATAGCGACCAAAGCGACCAACACTCCATTAATAAGTCCGTTAATAAACCCTGCCCCAACTTCGTTGAGAATTGGTGAGAGACTTGTTTTTAGTGTCACTTCACCAACAGCGATTGCTCGCACCATGACCGCCAGAGTCTGGGTCGCGGCGTTACCTCCCATACCAGCGATTATTGGCATATAAATCGCTAATAGCACCAGCTGATTAAGGGTGTTTTCAAATAACCCAACTACTCCGGCTGCCAAAAATCCCGTTGCGAGGTTTATGATTAACCATTTGTACCGATACTTGACCTTACTCCAGACACTGTCATTTACTCCTTCACTACCAGATACACCGGCAAAGTCGTACAGCGACTCAGCTGGTAGCTGTGCCAAAAGTGGCCTCAACTCATCAGCGTAGATTATTCCTAAGACGCTCTCGTCATGATCTAACATGACAACTTTCTTACTCCGAGAGCCGGTAGTTAATTTCACTATCTCAGATACCTCAGCACTATAAGAAATAGTCGCTAGTGGTAGAACAAATCGCTTAAGGGTAAAGGAATTTTTTTCTCTTACTAGCGCCGCAAACGGCACCTCCCCCAAGAGGCGTCCTTTTTCGTGGATGAGAATCTCAGGGTACTTGCCTGTCTCTTCATAATGCTCATCAATGATGTCTGCAGCTTCTCCAATAGTGTACTGCGCGGGGAGAAATAAGTAATTGAAATTAATCAATGACAGAGTCGCTTGGGGGTGAAACTTCAAGAAGTAATCTACTTTATCTTTGATTTCACTCTTTAGTCGATAGACTATCTCTTGTCTTCGTTTAACACTAACTACTCTTGAAAGGACATGCTCCACTTGCCACATATCCATGCTATCAAGCATGTTTACAATCTCTTCTGTACTAAGCTGACGAAGAATTACCTGCTGCACATGCGCCGATAATTCTTGAAACGCAACACTTTGTTCTGACACGGTAAGCTCTCTAAAAAAACTCAAACGAGAATCAGGGTGATAGGTTAATCTCCGGGCATGAGGACTCAACGTGCGGACCATGAAAGTAGTATAGCAAAACCGTACAACAAAAATGGTCCGTCTTGTGTAGACGGACCATTTTTTGAAACGAAGCTGAGATTAAATTAGTGTTTCGATAGTAGCTTTACCTCGAAGTTCTTCAATATAAGCTGTCACCACACCTTGTTCTTTGGTAGCCTTGAGTTGAGTTTCGATTTGAGTTCGGACTTCATCAAGACCAGGTAGTCCTGCTTCTGCACCACCGGCTTGATCGTAGAAAGCGACAATTTCTTCTTCCGTCACTGCTACTGATTTCTCTTTAAAGACTTCATCAAGTAGTTTTTGGATAGTGAGCTCATTCTTGATGTCTCGAAGAAGTGTCTTCTTGTTAATTCCAAATTCCGCCATTCGTTCATTGAGCACTTCTTCACCCCCCACATCTGTCTTCAGGGTCTCAAGTCGAGTATTCACATCTTCTTCAGAAACAGAAATACCACGATTAGCAGCTTCTTGCTTCAAAAGCTCTGTATTAATCAACATCTCAAGTGCTTGAGTCTTAATTTCA
>JAIYEC010000055.1 GCA_027487145.1 bacterium
AATGCTGGAGCTTGGGCTTTGGGAAACAACGAAAAAGGTATTGGTGAATGTTGTATGCACCTATTGATACAAGTACTGTGCGGGGATTCTTCAGCAGGCGTGACGACGCCGTGTGGGTTGAAGGATATGTTGAGCAGTACACCGGACTGCGAGATTGTCCGTCGGGGAGGGATTTAAGGAGGCCTGTTGGTCGGGTACTTGAGTACCCTGAAACTGAGGGCGAGCTGTTTGGCGAGCCTGGTACCCTATCGTACGATAAGACGTTGGCACAAGTAGTCAATCTGTCCCAGATTGTCGAGCTGATACGTCGGCAGGAATGCGGTCAAGAGGGTGAACTCCTGATTGATGGCTTCAAGAATCTGTTCCCGGTCCAGGGCTTGGATGGGGGATTATATATCGTGCGCGGCGACTGGAGTGCCGATTATCCGCGAAGGTGGTTCCTTGATTGCTACCCTTACAACCCGCTCGCTGTGTGGCATGAGGGAAACAAGGTCTTCATGAACCCCTGATCGCTTTTTTGGCTCTCCACTCCAGGCACAGTGATACTGTGCCTGGAGTGGAGGCTATTTTTATATATGGGCTCAAGCTGTATCAGTTGCTTGCTATACTTCGAAACTTCTGTAGGATTAAAAACGTTATATACAAAGATCCATGGGAGAACGAACCAGAGAGCTTCTGACCCTTATTTTAGGGGACATATTGGTATTTAACGTAGCCCTCTGGCTAACGCTTTTTCTTCGCTATCTAGAAATACCCGATAGCGCCCGACTAGAAGCTCACTTTGAGCCCTTCCTTATTTTTACCATTATTTGGATTGTTATCTTCTTCATTCTTGGGTTATATGATAAACAAACAAATCTTCTTAAGCGATTATTGTTGAGTCGCATTTTGTATGCTCAGGTGATTAATGTAGTGTTAGCAGCGGTACTCTTTTTTGTGATTCCGTTTGGGATTGCTCCAAAAACTAATCTCGTAATTTACCTCGTTGTATCTGTACTCTTGATGACGTCTTGGCGATTGTTCCTTATCCCACTGTTGTCACCTAAACAGCAACATAAAGCTATCTTGATAGCTGACGGGGAAGAGGCAGTTGAGCTGGCTGATGAGATTAATAACAATGATCGATACAACTATTACTTTGTCAGGATTGTTGATTCAAAAACATTAGAGAGTACTCCAGACTTTGAAGCAAAACTACTTGCGCTTGTGAAGCGAGAGAAGATTGACCTTATTGTGGCCGATGCACGGAGTGAGGCAATCAAGACATTTCTGCCGTCACTGTTTGATTTATCATTTCTTCACTTTGAATTTACGTTTCTTGACTTTAACTGGCTGTACGAAGACACATTTGATCGAGTCCCGGTTCGCTGTATTCAATACGATTGGTTCATTTCAAACATCTCTCAATCTAAGAGTGTGCTGTATGATGCTGTAAAGCGATCAATTGATATTGTCGGTGCGCTCTCTCTACTCCTACCTGCGCTCATTCTTTTTCCGTTTGTGGCGCTAGCCATCAAGCTCGAAGATGGAGGTCCACTGTTTTATACAACAATTAGAGTGGGACAGTACAACCGACAAATCACTATTTATAAATTGCGAACGAAGAATGGACGTGATGATAGCGCGAGTGCGCTCAAGAGTGAATTGGTAGATACCCGGGTTGGATTATTTTTGCGAAAGACTCGGATTGATGAATTGCCACAACTTATCAATGTTCTTAAGGGCGACCTTTCATTTATTGGTCCGCGACCGGAAATACCAACACTGGCAGCCGTGTATGCCAAGGAGGTGCCGTACTATAACGCTCGGCATTTCTTGAAGCCTGGCCTTTCAGGGTGGGCGCAAATAAATAATTTTGACGTACCGCGCGGAGGGATAGATGTTGCCCGTACCAAAGTAAAACTTTCGTATGACTTGTTTTATCTGGAACGCAGGTCTCTTCTCCTTGATATTCATATCATCTTGAAAACCGCCGCTACCATCATTATGCGAACCGGAACCTAGATCGATTGAGAAGAGGTTAGGGTACGGTGTGAATAATTGAAGCTAAGGTTGATACGACTGGGCCTAAGCAACAGTTTGGATGCTAACGGTTTGGGTGTTTCAGAAGCGACAAGAAAGTAAGTGTGGGGTATACTCGCCCTAATGATTGTTGACGGAAAGAGAATTGCAGAAAACATCTATCAAACCACCGCAGACGAGGTAGCTCAATTTTCTCGTGTCCCCACGATGGCTGCTATTACCTGTGCTCCTAATTTTGAAACTCAAAAGTACCTCGAACTCAAAAAGCGAAAAGCCGCTCTCGTTGGTATTGCCCTGCGCGTAGTGGAGTTACCACAGGACGCTACAACCGAAGAAGCGATTACATGTGTTGAGGCTGTGGCTTCTCAGGTTGATGGGATAGTGGTGCAGCTACCATTTCCAGCGCATATTGATAGGGAGGCGGTCCTGCGAGCGGTTCCTCCAGCTAAAGATCCAGATGGTTTCTCGTACGGAACATCTACTGGTGTATGCATACCACCTGTGACTGGCGCAATTCTTGAGATTGCAAAAGTACATGACGTCTCGTTTTTAGATAAGAGAATAGTTGTCCTGGGGCAGGGTCGTTTGGTTGGTGGCCCTATCACACACTATTTAAAAACTATCGGAGCTGATGTCATCGCGCTTGATCAGACCGATACTACGCATCTGGCGGTCACCAAAACAGCTGATATTGTTATCACGGGTATCGGGAAAGCCCACTTTGTCACCCAAGATATGGTGAAAGAGGGAGTAATTATTTTTGATGCTGGTACATCTGAAGATGGAGGAGTTGTCGTCGGAGATGTGCATCCAGCTGTGGTTCACCAAGCTACTCTCTTTACGCCTGTGCCTGGAGGCATCGGTCCTATTACCGTAGCGGTACTTCTTCGCAACCTGGCCAATTTAGTCCGTCAATAGTCCTCGTTTACCATAATGTGGTATAAATGATCGTATTTATGAAAGAAACATCAGCTCAGACAGAGACGTTTTTACGTTTCTTTAAAGCCGCCGTAGTTCTTGCTGTAATTGGAGGAATTGCCTGGTTTATTAGTACTCGTGCTTTGGGGGAAAATCCAACGAAGCCATTTAAGCTCGGGCTAGATTTAGCCGGGGGCTCACATTTAGTGTACGAAGCCGATGTCTCAAAGGTTGATCCAAGCGAAGTTCCAGAACTTATGGGGGTTTTGCGCGAAGTAGTTGAGCGACGAGTCAACGCTTTTGGGGTATCGGAACCAATTGTACAGGTAGAAAAGAGTAGTATCGTTGCCGAAAAAGAGTCACATCGCCTGGTAGTAGAGCTCCCGGGGGTGACTGACGTTAAAGAAGCTATTAAGCAAATCGGAGAGACACCACTGCTTGAATTTAAGTTGCTTGATGAAGAAAGGTTGGCTCAACAGCAAACACTCGAATCACTCAACTCACTGGTTGAGAATTCAACCAGTTCAAAAATCGCGCTGGGTGGCGTAAAGGTGAACGGGGAAGAGATTAAAGCTGAAGATCCGTATGTCGACACTGGTCTTACTGGACGATACCTTGAAACAGCAACTCTCGAGTTTTCAAATGGCCAAGGTGGCCAGGTAGCTAATGAGCCACTGGTGACCGTAAAGTTCAATGAAGAAGGAGCCAAATTATTTGCTGACATAACGCGCGCTAATGTTGGTCGCCAAATTGGTATCTTCCTTGATGGCGAACTCCTCTCGTCACCAGTAGTTAATGAACCAATTACGGGTGGCACAGCGGTAATTTCAGGACAATTTACCGTTGATGAAGCACAAGCCCTTTCAAAAAATCTTAGCTTCGGTGCGCTTCCCGTACCAATTACACTGGCGAGCACACAAACAATTGATGCAACTCTCGGAGCGGGCGTCATTGACCAAATTATTAAAGCCGGGTTATTTGGTTTTATTCTTATTTCAGTCTTCTTAGTCTTCTGGTATCGAGCGCCGGGAGTGGTCGCTAGTATTGCCCTTGCCTCATACGTACTCATTTCCCTCCTTATCTTTATGCTTATCCCAGTGACGTTGACCGCCGCTGGTCTCGCGGGGCTCGTACTCTCACTTGGTATGGCAGTTGACGCCAATATCTTGGTGTTTGAGCGAATGAAAGAAGAGTACCGCGCCGGGAAGAGTAGTCGCGAGGCGGTTGCAGATGGATTTGATCGAGCCTGGTCTGCGATTCGAGACGGTAATGTGACAGCTCTGCTCTCAGCCGTTATCTTGTTCTGGTTTGGAAACTCACTTATTAAAGGCTTCGCGCTTGTATTAGGTATCGGTACTATTATCTCAGTGGTATCAGCCATCTCAATTACTCGAACACTGCTTCATATCTTGCCTGACGTGAAGCGAAGCGATTCTGGCGTATGGTCGTGGTTATTTGGAACAGGACTAATCAAAAAATAGTATGTACATTATTCGAAACAAAAAAATCTTTCTTATCATCGGCGGGGCGATTGTGGCTATCTGTTTAGGGATTGTGGCGACGTTTGGTATCAAACTCGGTATCGACTTTACTGGCGGCTCTCTGACTGAAGTCAAGTATGATGCAGTACCAGAAAAATCTGCTGTTGAAGCGGCGGTGGCAGAACAGGGATTGGGAGAGTTCGCCGTCCGTCATTCTAAGAGTGAAGCTGGTGATGGGTACTTGATTACCACCCGAGATCTGGGCGAAGAAGAACGAGTAGCACTTGAAACAAAGTTGCTCGCCGTAAGTGAGGGAGGGGAGCTGGTGCGGTTTACTTCAATTGGACCAGTGATTGGACAAGAGCTTGCCGACAAAGCAGTCTGGGCGGTTGGAGCAGTATTAGCACTTATTATAATCTACGTTGCAATCGCCTTTATGGGAGTTGGTGCGCCAGTCTCCTCTTGGGTATATGGCAGCATGACGATTGTTGTTCTTGGGCACGATATTTTAGTGCCGCTTGCGTTTATCAGTTTGATGGGTGAGTTTGCGGGAGTTCAGGCAGATATTCTTTTTGTAACCGTACTCCTTACTATTCTTGGATTTTCAGTGAACGACACCATCGTTATCTTCGATCGTATCCGCGAGAAATTAAAACAAAATCGCACTGAATCAAGTCGAACTATTCCGGTTCCTGGTGGAAAAGATGAGGTAGAAATCACCTACACTCTCACCAAGCCATTTGGAGATTTGGTAGGGCAAGCAATTGACGAGACTATGAGCCGTTCGATTAATACCTCTCTCACTGTATTGTTGGCACTCGGAGCATTGTACTTCTTTGGTACATCAGTTACCGATATGTTTGTCTTGAGCCTCATTGTTGGTGTTATTGCCGGAGCCTACTCATCAATCTTTATTGCGTCGCCACTACTTGTTCTCTATCAAGAAATGCAAGATAATAAACGAAAAAATGAGCGGTAGCGATTATTTTGAGTTTAGTTCCCAATTCGCCCCTTTCCTAGGGCGAATTGCTGGAACAGGTCCAATTATTATTTTTGTATAAAAGTATGATACTCGGCATCACTGGTACAGACGGAGCAGGGAAAGGTACAGTAGTCGAGTATTTGGTGACCCACAAAGGGTTCATACATCATTCAGTCAGTGGGTACATCACAAGAGAAGTTGAACGACAAGGATTACCTGTTTCTCGTAATCAGCTGAGACTTACTGGTAACGAACTTCGGGAGAAAAATGGTGATGATGTTTTGGTACAAACCGCCATTACAGAAATACAGCTATACCATGAAGAAAACTCTATCATCGAATCTATCAGAGCTGTTGCAGAAGCACAGACGCTAAAGAAACACCAGGGAATCCTTTTGGCTGTTGATGCTGATATCCATGTGCGGTATACCCGTGTGCAAGGTCGGCGGATGGAAAAAGATCAAGTGAGTTTTGAAGAGTTTGTGAGGCACGAAGAGTTAGAAAAAAACGATCCAAACCCGCACGGTATGCAAAAGGCAAAAGTAATGGAAATGGCAGACTACACAATTTTTAATAATGAAACTCGGGAGGTGTTACATCAGCAAGTCGATGAGTTTTTAACACAGTATGGTATCTAGTGTCGGGATAGTCGGATATGGACATTTTGGGACATTCTTGCATGAGCTAGCAGGGCGATTTTTCCCCAGTGTCACTATAAAGATTTATTCACGCCGAGCAGAAATCGATAATCGGACTTTTTACTCTCTCATCGATACAGCCTCGTGTGACGTTGTTATTCTTTGCGGCGCGATTAAAGAGTACGAGGAACAACTCAAAACTGTCTTAGCAGTTGCTCCTGAAGAAACGATTATTGTCGATGTCGCTACCGTCAAAAAATACACAAGCGAACTGTGTAAGCAGTACTGTGTTAACCGACGTTTCTTCTCAACTCATCCGATGTTTGGTCCGGAGAGTTACAAAAAGCATGGAGGTAATGTGGCTGGTTTTAGGATTGTGGTGACAGACTATGTACTTCAAAATGATCAATATCTTTTGTTAAAGAATACCTTTGCAACCTTAGGATTTGTCATTATTGAGATGACAGCCGATGAACATGATAAGCGCTTGGCTGAAACCCTCTTTCTCACTCATTATGTTGGCCAGTCAATTTTAAAAGCTGGCTTTGAGCGAACTTCAATTGATACACTCTCGTTTCAATTTCTCATGGATGCGGTCGAGAGCGTTAAAGATGATAAAGCGCTCTTCCAAGATGTGTATCAGTTTAATCCATACTGCAGTGTGGTAGCAAAGCGACTCCATGAGGCACAAGAAGTGGTGTATCAAGAGTTGCAATAAAAAACGCTGAGGCTCTTAGCCTCAGCGTTTTTCGTTAGGATATGCGCGTCCCTACAAATTCCTCACCGTGGAGGTACTTCATCACTTCAGTCAGTTTTGTACCATTGATGATAGCCACTTCGATGCCATCACGCTCAGCTATTCTTGCGGCTACAGGATCAAAAGGGGAAGAGAGGCCTGGGTCCCAGTCGGCCGGAATCATGGCGCGAAAATCTACCCACGAGATAGTTTCGATTTTCGTAGCATCTCGATTAGTTCTTGGATCAGCCGTGTAGACGTAATCAATGTTAGAAAGATTAATAACTTTGCTAGCGCCGATTTTCTCTGCAATCTGCACTGCTCGTAAGTCTGTGGAAGAGCCAGGTCGGTAGCCAGCTGCAATAACCACTTTCTCGTGTTTAGGTATATCAAGAATCTCGTCTGGATTTGTGATGACAACTCGGTGAGCGAGGTCGCGGAAGATGGTGCGAAGTAAGTGTCCATTAAGCCTGGTGGCATGGATGCCCATCCAGTCGAGATCTTCAGCGTTGAGATCTGTTACTGTGGAGGCCGCGTCTTGGTAGTTACGAGCTGTCCGACCACCGCCAGCAATGATAATAAAACGACGACCATTGGCCGTTTCAGAAGG
>JAIYEC010000041.1 GCA_027487145.1 bacterium
GAAGATGTATTACCATTTCCGAGCCCTGATGGATCAACAAACGCACTTTCTAGCATCCCAATTTGCTTTGCCTTACTATTCATCTCTGCAATGAACTTATCGCGTCCATACTCTCCTGCAATGACTTCAGCTGCTTCGTTAGAAGATTCAACGAGAAGAATCTGCATGAGACTATAGACTGACGCGCTCGTTCTATCTTGCAGTCGTGGAATAAGTGACTGTACAAAATTTGGTGACGTCACTTGAATCCTACTATCAAGATCAAGCTTCTCAGACGTCACTACCGCCGTCATAAGTTTGGTAACAGACGCAATCGGCACTGTTGTGTGGAGATCACTCGCTGCAATAATAGTTCCGCTATCAATGTCAGCAATCAGGTAATGTGGCGCACTCACCCCTGAAACTTCAGCGGCATACACAAAGTGGTCTTTTTCCGGTGCTCTTTTATAGACTAAAACCGGTACCCCCACTTCAATCTGTTCAAATAATTTTTTGGAATCTTCATTGGAAATTCTAATACCACCAGAAACAAAATCATCGGCCACTGCTTTTCCGCCAGGATACTCTGGTACGCCATGAATGGCATAGTTTCCTTCAAAGGTGACAGTCCAGGGAAAATACACTTGCGCAAGGCTAGAAAAATCTCGTTCCTCAATAGCATCAACTTCATATAATCCAGATGGCGAATCCCACCATGAACCTTCTTGTCCAAATGAAAGTACTGGTGCATTTACCACCAAAACACCGTCTTTGAAGTAACGTACCAACTTAGTCTCAAAATCTACCTCAATGAAGGAGATGCCTTTATCAATAAACGCATCTCTGGTTTGATTAAAAAATATCTCTTGCGAAAACGCAGCTTGTGGACCGTACGAGAGCGTTACTTCTTTGGAAGTGTCTGGGTCAATTATAGTAACCGTTGGAGTTGCTACTTGTTGTTTGGCTGTCACTAAGCCATAACTTGATACAGCCACAAATGCTAACGCCACTACGGCCGTTAGGGGTGCAATAACCTTAGCTGTGGTAGCAAGTGTTTTCTTTACTCGAGACGGTTGTTGTTTTTCACGAACACTCCGAGGGATGAGGACACCTCGGAGCTCGTTAGGCTGATCATCTTTCAATGACAAAAGACGGACTGATTTATCAGCTTTATCACGCATGACTTAATAATACCGTACGAGTGGGGTTATTTTGGCGAAAAGCCCACAGGACTGCCCCTACCCCGACCGATCCCATTTTTCTTTTTACCACCACCAATCTCACAAACAGCGAAGGGCCACCCTCCGCACATTTCAAAGTAAAGTAGCAAAGGCCATAACGAAGGCTGGTCCTTCGTTATGAGCGAAGGACCAGCCTTCGTTCATTTTTTGCGGTGGGTGGCCCTTCGCACGAGTGGTTCTCGCTTGTGTTCAGTTATAGAGAGACCTACTCGGTCTGTAGGGCGGCCCTGGTATAAATATTGCTCGGTGCCCAAATCATCCATGACATAACTCCAGCATCGTAACTAGCCTGAATTTGCGCTCGCACATCGGCTGCGTCATAGTCACCACCATAATCAAAATCCTGAATCCAGGTACGGAACTTTTCGGGACCGTACGTTGGTTTTCGATACAGAGCTGGAGTAGACGTACCTACTCTCTCATGGAGAAATCCCTTCATTGGGGTTGTGGCAGATTTCATCCTGTCGACGCCACTTTTCATAGCATGATAAACAATCTTATACGGATAGTCATTAGGATTACCAAGATTAAGATAATTTGGAGGATAGTGCGATGGATATACCATAGGAGCAATAAAATCAAAATATGGTGCAGCCCGGTCCTGTACCTGGCCAATGGAAAGGTCGTCAAAATTGGTCGTGGTCATGCCAAACAAGTCGGCGGAGGTATACGGAGTACTTGAGGCTCTCCCAGTGTTTTCGTGCCGATACGCTGCAAATCGACTCTCTTCATCTAACTTTTCGTTGAGATACTTGAAGAAGGCTTCCAGGTTAGCTTGCTTATCCATACCGTGTGGACCAGCCGTACTTTGCGGATAAAAGGTGTCTGCCATATTCCCGTCAGACGGATACCGTACGTAATCAAAATTGAGTTCATCAAACCCAAGGTTATAGACCTCTGCCGAGAGGTTAATAAGGTGATCCCAGTAAGGCCTTGAAGCCACGTCAACGAAGGCTAGTCCTTTATGATCACTCCACACGGTAGTCGCATCACTTCGCAACACTGCTTGTTCTGGATTATTTTTTGCATAGAGAGGGTCTTGAAAGACGGTGAGTCTGGCAATAACGTAGATATTTTTTTCGTGGAGTTCAGCAACTAACTCACGCATATCAGGAGCTCCACACGGCGCATGATCCCATGCCGGTTTCCAGGCATCCTGGGTTGAAGGAAACGAAATACCACCTGAGAAATCTTTGATATCAATAATGATGCTATTAATTTCCGTTTCATCAATCAGCGCTATGAGGCGATTACGAAAATCTTTTGTTCCAGCTACACAGGCCGTCATGTAAATAGTCTTAACTTGCTCCGGGAGTGGTACGTGCTTTACCACTGGTCTCGTGTCTGGGGTAGTTTGAGTTTTAGCCTCTGACTCAGATTCTCGTGGGCGCTCCTCATGTTTCAAAGCGGAGGTTTTATCAGCCGACACATCAAAGAGTGATACCGGGAAAAAGCTAAGGGCGGTAAATATCGCTGCGACCAAAAGAAGTGGTGTCGCGTAGGCTAGCATGTATTTTATTGTACCGTACCGTCGTCAAAAAGCTTGTTGGTTGTTTCAACAAATGAATCGGTAGCCCGTTCTCCCCCTTCTCGTTCAATATGCCTGAGATACATTCCTCGCCGTAGCGCATATCCAATGAATATAAGTAGGACTCCGAGCGCAGCGATAACATACTCTCGCCACTGTAGCGGAATGCCTAAAAATGGCACGATAATGAGTAAAACTCCTGAGATAAAAACAATAGTTTCTTTTGACACGATTGGTAGTATACCGTTAGGGACGGCAGTCAACAATAATGACAAACTCACCCTTTTGTTTAACAGGTGTATCACTAAGAATGCGAATGATTTCGGTAGCAGAACCAACCAGCATTTCTTCGTGCATTTTTGTGAGTTCACGACCAATATAAACGGTAGTTTCAGGGAGGGTCTGTTCTAGTGCTTCAAGGGTCTTAATGATTCGATGCGTTGATTCAAAAAATACCACCGGATGCTCATACTCTCGAAGAGCTCTAAAAAAAGTCTCTCTTCCCTTCTTTTGTGGTACAAACCCCAGGAACGTAAACTGATTACCAGCAATGCCAGCCAGTGACACCGCAGTCGTAACAGCTGACGGTCCTGGAATAGCTTCAATCAAAATGTCGGCTGCTCGAGCTTGTTCAATGAGTAGTACTCCTGGATCACTGATACCAGGCGTTCCAGCATCAGACACCAAGACAATATGCTTCCCTGCTTCTAAGTCATTGATGATTTTCTCGTGCGCCGCTTCACTTGTATGAGCATCATAGCGATGCATCTTGGCAGAAATTTCGTAGTGATGAAGGAGCTTTCCGGTAACGCGAGTGTCTTCACACAATACGTAATCACATTCCTTAAGTACTCGAAGCGCCCGAAGCGTAATGTCTTCAAGATTACCAATTGGTGTTGCCACGAGTGAGAGCCGACCTTGATTCATATCACTCTACCTTATCATCAAGAGCGTAAAAGCTAAAGCGGCACCGAAGTGCCGCTCTTTCCCTCAGCCATTATGGTTAAAGACCGA
>JAIYEC010000059.1 GCA_027487145.1 bacterium
GGTGTTTCGTACGGATATTCTTCGTGGTGAGCACGCATCGCAAGAATGACTTTTTGATCAACTCCGTATTTCTCGAGAATGCGAATACCAATCTCGACGTGCGTACCGGCGACTTCATGACTCACACACTTTCCGATATCGTGGAGTAAGGCACCGGCGCGAGCGATACCAACATCTGCCCCAACTTCTTCTGCAATCATCGCGGCAATGTGCGACATCTCAACCGAGTGCCAAAGGACATTTTGGCCGTAGCTGGTACGGAAGTGGAGTCGACCAAGAATCATGACGAGATCTGGGTGCAGATTTGGTACCTTGGCTTCATAGCACGCTTTTTCACCCATCGCTTTGATGGTCTTAGCAACTTCGCTGCGAGCTTTTTCTACCAGTTCCTCAATCTTAGCTGGTTGGATACGACCATCTTTGATGAGCATCTCAAGGGCAACTCGGGCAATTTCACGGCGGATAGGGTCAAAGCTTGAAAGGACAATGTAGCCTGGTGATTCATCGATAAGCACATCAACTCCAGTGGCTCGTTCAAACGCTCGAACGTTACGACCTTCTTTTCCAATCACCTTACCCTTAAGGTCATCACTAGGAATTTCAACGTGGGCCGTCATAACATTTGAAGGAATGTTGTTACCCACACGGTGGATAGCTGCCAGAAGAAGATTGTTAGCCTTTTCTTCAAACGCATCTTCACCCATTCGGTCTAGTTTTGTGATCCTAGCGCGAAGGTCGTCTACCCGCTCAAGTTCTACTTTTTTGATGAGGTGTTCAAAGGCTTCCTCTTTGGTTAGTCCGGCGACTGCTTCAAATTTGCTTTCGATTTCTGCTTGTCGTTCATCAATTCGGGCTTTAATAGACTTGATTTCTTCGACTTTCGCCTGAAGTGACTCTTTTTGTGAGTCTAAGTCCATTTGGCGATTATCAAGAAACTCCTCACGCTTGGTAAGGTGAGCTTCTTTTTGCTCGATTTTTTCTGCTTGGTGTTTTTGGTTTTGTTTAGCCTCTTGCACGAGTGCTTCCGCCTTTTCTTCCGCTTTTTCAACGATGTTTATCGCTTTTTGTTCTGCTTCGAGTTCACGTTCTTTTAAGAGGAGCTCGAGTGAAGACTTCTTGGATAGTGCATGGAGGTAACGACCGTAGTATCCGGCTCCAGCACCAATGAATAATGCAAAGGCCAACGCAACCGTAAATATTCCTGGTGGCATGGTTGGTTGGTTAAATTCGTAACTGTTGTACATTTCAAATGTACAAGAAAAAGTCAGGTTTGTACAGAAAAAGGCGACTTGATGGTCGCCCGATTCTTTTATTTGTAGATTTGGTCAACAAGGGTCAAGTTTCTAACTATAATTGTTCGCTACGCTCCAATTCTAGTAAGAACTTCCTCCCCGGGCTCGCTGGCTCGTCGCGGCGGGTAAAAGCCGCTCCTCACATCGCTCCGCCTCATCGTAGATAAAATTTAATTGTAAATTTTATCTACGATGCCGTAGGCTAGTGCTTCTTCGGCGTCCATGAACATATCGCGATCGACGTCTTGCTCGATCTTGGTGAGCTTCTGTCCTGTTGCTTTAGCGAGCATCTTATTAAGGCGGTCGCGAGTCTTCAAGATATGGCGAGCGGTGATATCGATGTCTGATGCTTGACCATACGCTCCACCAGATGGTTGGTGAATCATGACCTCGGCATTTGGTAGGACAAATCGCTTTCCCTTCGCTCCCTGAGAAAGGATAAGTGACCCCATTGAAGCAGCCATACCAACACAGACAGTCGCAACGTGTGGTTTGATGTGGTGCATTGTGTCGATAATTGAGAGTCCGGCTGTTACACTCCCTCCTGGTGAGTTAATGTAGAGGTAGATATCTTTCTTTGGATCTTCAGCCTCAAGAAAAAGTAGTTGCGCTACGATTAAATTTGCCATGTAGTCTTCAATCGGTCCGGTGACAAAAATGATCCGCTCTTTCAAAAGGCGAGAGTAGATATCAAAGGCACGCTCTCCACCTTGGGTTTTTTCGATCACCATCGGTACAAGCTGTGCTGAAGGTGAGTGGGTTTGTTTGTTGTTACGTTCCATAGTTCAATTTCAAATTCAATTAAGTACCACCGTATGCTATCAGAAAATCTGGTAAATAAAAGGAAAGCCGCTCCGGAGGGAGCGGCTTCAGGTATGACCAGACGGTCTGATTCAGTGCTGACTTCACACGGGTAGGAGGCCAGCTTCTTTTATCTTGCGGTAGAACCCACGGTAAGTGTCCAGGAAATCAGGCATAGAATCAAGTTCTGAGAGATCAAAAATGCCCGTCCTTTCCTTTTCTTCACTCAGCTCCACCCGTCCCAAGAAGGAATCAACAAACGAACAAAAGTAGTATCTGCTGTACGAAGGATCTTCATCGAACTCCTTTTTTCCACCTGGGAACTTCCAAAGCCTCGGCCATTTTTTCTCATCACAAATGAGCACAACCTGATTATTGGGTCCTATGATGAGGACCGACGAATGGTAATCTTCTCGATATTCCATAATGTCACTCCCAAAGACCAAATTTAACTGAACAGTACTGTATATAAAATTTTTGTCAATAAAAAGCACGGGAGCCAGCTGGCTCCCGTGCTTTTAATCTTTCTTAGTATGACTCAAGTTTTTTCATCACTTCCTCGTTGAGGAGGACTGAAGCGACGTAGACACGAACGCGGTATTCGTCTGCATCTTTGAATCGTTCGAGGAGAACCTTTGTTTGTTCGTTTACTTTCTCCATGTCAGGTTCAAGCTTTTCCGCTTTGGCAATTTCATTGAGGACGAGTTGTAGCTTGGCTCGCTTTACCGCAGCTGGCTCCCACTCTTTGGCCATGTCTTCTTTGGTCTTGCCGATATGGGTGAGGTAGTCGTCCATCTTGAGATTAGCTCGGTCGAGATCTTCTTGCATTTGAGCAAACATTTGGTTGATTTCAGAATCAATCAAAATTTTAGGAAGCGTAATCTCAGTTGCGTCAACGATTGAGTCGGTGAGCTCCCCTCGGTGCTTAGCAATATTTTCGTTTTTCTTTTCAATCTCTAAGTGCTCACGCAGTTTGGCTTTAAAATCATCGACGCCAGTGAATTGGCCTGGCTGACCAAGACTTTGTGCTACCTCATCGGTGAGTTCTGGAATCACTAACTTTTTCTCAATATCTTCTTCAGTTTGAATAGCATCTGCTTCACTTACTTGGGCTTTAGATTGGAGACGATCGTAGGCCGCTTTCTGTCTTAAGATATCGTTCACCTTTTCCATCACTTCGTCGTCGGTCAGTTCATCACTTGGCCGATTCTTGTTCACCTCTTTAGAGAGCTTCTTGTAGTCTGCGAGGGTAAACGTAGGGATTACAGCCACTGTTGCTGTAAACCCAAGTGGATTGTTTGGAGCAATCTTAGTGATTTCAATTTTCGGGTGACCAATAGCCTCAATTTTATGTTCATCAATAATATGTGGGTAGGCATGGGCGATTGCTCGTTCAGCCATCTCAGCTAAGATTGCCATTTCACCAAGTCGTTTTTCAAGCACTGCTTGGGGTACATGGCCTTTGCGGAAACCATCGATTTCGACGTTTTTCCCAAGACTAACAATGGCAGCCGTCCGTTCAGCTTCAAGCTCTACATACGGTAGCTCACCTGAAATTTTAACCTCTGAGTCAGGGAGGGTTTCGATAGTAAAGGCAGTCTTAAAATTGACGTGATGTTTGTGTTCCATCTCTAGTAGAAGTTAGTTTGATAAGTGTCTGAAAAATCTAAAGTATATGGTTACTGACCCGAATCGGTAATAAGTGGAATGCTTCTAACAGGACAAGTAAGTGGCGTCAGTGTACGGAAATATACAGATTTTGCAAATCAGCCTTCTCTTTAGAGAAGGCTGATTCTAATACTTTTTATTGCGTGACTGTGGTATCCGTCGGCTCAGTCGATGCAGGTTCTTCCGTTGGTGTTTGGTTTGGTTCTTCTCCGAGAGCTGCGTCAAGCTCGGCTTCGATGGCATTGAGTTCGCTTTCAAGTGAATCAAGCTCAGTGCTTTCGATGTCAGCTTCAATGGCTGGGATTTCGTTTGAGGTGCTTACTACACCCATTGCTTCAGCACGGGCCTCAGCACTCGTGCTCTCTGGTTCATTATTTTCTAGAGCTGTCGGACGAAGACTGGCTGGAATGGCTGGGATATCATTATCAAGGAGTACAAACCAACGGTACATGCCGCCAAGGATTGCGATAAGTAAGACAACAAGTAGAACCAAAATTGGGCCATTAGCAATACTTTCAGTATGCACTGGTTGTACGAGTTCGTTTTCTGATTTGATAGGTGTGTCATTCATATTACTGGGTAGTGGTTGCGGTTGAGGTAGCTACAGGTGCGATAGGAGAAGCTGATTTAAGAAGAGAGACGGTTATTTTTAATTCGGTATGAGCTTCCCGTATAGTATCACGCGCACCAACATAAGTGCTACGAACTTTTCTCCACTCAGACTTTGGGTCTTGCGAACGAAACGTTCGGTAGACATCACGATCAATATTTTTTAATTGATTGGAGGCACTATCAAGGAGATCGTAGCTTCTTTGGAGCGATGCTCGGGCTGCGTCAACATTGTAGCCGGCGGCTGCTTGGGTATCAATCCGCTGTCCCACTCTTCCCGCAATTTGTCTCATGCGCATGTTGAGCCCATCGAGGCGATTACTAATGTTCGCTGCTAGGTTTGTTAATCGTTTTTGGGTAGCTACACTCAGTACCGATTGTGGAGGGGTTTCTTCAGTACCCCCTCCAATATTGGTTACATTTTCAATTATAGCTTCAAAAAAACCCCCACTTTCAGTTGAGCTCGCTGTTGTCGTCGCTTCAGTCTGCGCGAAACTAAAGAGTGGTAACGAAGCACTAAAGAGAACTATAAAAGTACAAAAAAGAATACGCATAGGTATCCTGATTTTACTAAATGTTTTCCAAGTATGCGAGTGAGTAATACAAAAGAGCATCGACTTCAGTCGATGCTCTTTTGTATTACTTTTTTGAATTATACATCTCACGACTACGCTCAAAGGCTGTTTTGGCAGCGGCGGCGTCTTTCCATTCTCCGATTTGAACTTCTTTATTTTGAACTTTTTTGTAGGTTTCAAAGAAATGAGTCGTTTCTTTTACAAAGTGCTTATTGAGGTCGGTGATATCTTTCACATCATTAAAGCGAGGATCATCTACCGGTACAGCGATTACCTTATCATCTCGTTCGCCACCATCAACCATTTCCATGATTGCCACCGGGCGAGCTTTTACGAGGATGCCTGGTGCAAGTGGATAGGTGGTAAGCAGCACCACGTCAAGTGCGTCACCATCATCAAAGAGAGTCTGTGGCACAAACCCGTAGTCAAACGGGTAGTCTTGCGCTGAGTGCATGACGCGGTCAAGGGCAATAATACCGGTTTCTTTATCGATTTCGTATTTGTTCTTAGAGAACTTAGGGATTTCAATAATAACGTTCATTTCTTCCGCTGTTCCAGCTGCAATATCATGTAAAAGATTCATATATATACGTATGTTAAGTCACCGTATCCTACACTACCGAGTAAAAATCGAAAAGTTGTTCCTGGTGACCAATTTTGGTAATATTTGTTTTTGGATCAGTAGAAAGGGGAAAACAATGGCAATGCTTGCAGAGCTTGGGCTTAAAGAAGTCATTCGAAATTTGCCGAATGATTTCAGCGCAGCACTCTATCTTCTAAACGGGCCTATAGTTGCTTGGGTTATCAGGCGAAAGCTACCTGTCTCAAGAAATCATATAGTGAATGCTCGTATTTCATGGCTCGAAGAGGGTCCGCTTGTCCCCGAACAACTTATTGCTATTACAGATTGGTTTTCTAAAAATCTTACGGAGACCTCAGTGTAATAAAAAAGCAAAATGGGCACCTCACGGTGCCCCTCTGTCGTTCTTGTTATTTACTTTACCCGCTTCCACACCATCTCAAAGATTTGTTTGAAGGCTTTAGCGACATCTTGATTTTCAATCGCAATGCCTTGGAGATTTTTGTAATCTTCGATTTTTACAATATCACCGAGCACAAGTACAGCGACTTCAGATGAATACTCTTTTGTTGGGATAGGTTTAATTATTCGCTTGTATTTCTCGTCTTCTTTGCGGTAGTGAGTGAGGGACGGGTCGCGAGGGGCGACCGCTCGCACCGAGATATTATGTTTTTTTGTAGCTGGCGCCCAACCTTCTTTAAAGTATTCGCTCAATTCAGGTTTGAGATCTCTATCAGTCGCGACAAACCCGACCATTTCATGATTTTCGTGTTTCTTAAAACCATATTCCATCAGCTTTTTCATCCCCGGAAGACCTTCATAGAATACCGTCGAGACTTTATTTTCATCTCCCCGCGTCATGGCGAGGAGCTCGGGCAGCCTTTGCTTGGCAAGCAAGAGTTTTTCTTCCGCGACTCCAAAAAGTGTTTCAGGAGAGTTAGCAAAATAGAGCTGTTTTTTCACGCGAGGTACGCGCTGAGCCAACCCTTTTTCAATTAATTGTTCAAGAATCACATAGGTTGTTGGCTTTTTGAGTCCGCTTTTAACTGACACGCTATACGCCGAAGCCCGACCTAATTGCAAAAGGGCAGTATACACAGCGGCTTCTTTTTCGTTCAATCCGGTTGTTTGTAGTGCTTCTAGTAGTTCCATATCTACCAGTATATAGTACTCAAAAAAATAGTCAATAAAATTGATGACTTTTACTTATATTTATAATTTAGCCCTATAAAACAATACTATTTATGACTTATATAGGTCATAAATATAGTCAGTAACTTTGACAAAAATAATAAACCTGTTATTCTTTACACCAGATAAACAGTACATAGTCAAATTCGTTCTGAGTCTGAGCACGCTCTTAAAGTGCTTACCCTCTAGCTAAGAAAGGAGAGTCGTATAAGAGCCATCTCGAATACTGGCTCGGTTGGGGTTACTAGACCCCGACCGGTCCGCTAGTCGGTAATGACTGGTGACTTGAATAAGATTCGGAGTTTGGTGGTGCTCGGCAACAGAAATCACTACACAAAAATCGTAGCCCTGAGCAATCAAGCTCACTACGAAAGAGGAGAGAAGGTATGGCAGCAGCCAATACTGGATCGACCGGGGTCACCAGACCCCGGCCGGTCCGCTAGAGTTTAGGCTCTAGTGTCTGAAAAGGGGTAACCCAGATTCGGAGCTCTCGAGTGCTTGGTAACAGAAACTCGAACCATGGAGAAGTCATCGACTTCTCCACTCTATTGAGCCCACTATTTATTAGCTGGCTCCTAGAGTTCCTCAGTTCATTACATTCAAAAACAGCAACCCATTCTCTTGAAAGGAGACCCACCATGGCCAATGAAACTCACTCGCTTGGTGCCATCGACATGTGGCACCGCACCGTCATCCAGGGTGAAAACTGGACCGGCGAACTTTCGACGCAACTGCGCCGTGAAGTTCCGCCGATGGCTTCCTGGATAGTTCGGGGTGGTTGTGCGGTGCAGTGCCAACACTGCATCTTCCCGGAAGAAGGCCCTAAGGCCTTCGCTCCGCGGATCAGCGAGGAGGTAATACTCTCTCTGCTGGCACAGCTTTCCGAGGGCGATAATGGTCGCCGCACTCTCGTCCACGAGGGCAGGCAACTGCTACCGTGGCAAGTGCCTATCATGGCTGCAGCCAAGCGTGCTGGTCACTCCGTAACGGTCATTAATAATGGCCAATACGCGACTCCAGCGATGCTTGCGCTTTGTGAACGGGAAGGTCTCCGTCTTGACGCACTTGACGTGTCGATAGACGGACCGGAACGGATCCATAACCAACAGCGGAACGAGTTTGGAACGGGTAAAACCGTTCCAGCTTGGGCCTGGGCAATGAAGGGGTTGGCAGAAGGTCGGCGTATCGCCGACAAACTCACCAGCCTCTTTACCCTAACGTCTCTGACTTCAGAGTATGTGGCGGAAACTGGCAGAATTGCCGGTGACCTTGTCGAGCAATGGCATATCTCACCGCTCACGGTGAGGCCTGGAATCGAACACATGGCTCCGACCGAAGCCCAAATGGCTGAGGCATTGAACCAACTTGCGGGTCTGCAGCTTGAGAACACGGAGATTCATCTCCGCAGTTACTCGCTAGCAGGCTTCATTGCACTGTCGAAGGCAATTGGGATAGAAACTGTGCGTAAAGCACTGCCGAAGGCCGATGTCACCTACAATGGCATCGTGCTGGACGTGGGGTTCACCAAACTCCATTTCTATCCCAAGAGTCTCCAGTGTAATGAGACAGTGGTTGTAGACGCAGACGCCTGGTGGAGACTTCCATTCAGTGTGGCGCATACCTTGGGGCAACTCGAGGCTGGCGTAAGTGCGGAGGGTGAGGACCTAACGCATTTCAGTATTGCACCATTGTCCGCCGAGTTGGATGTGGCCGAAGTCTATGCGCGCTCCGTGGAAACATGGTGGAAGGCGATAGGTCTAAAGTCCTTCAATGAGGAACGGGATGCTGTTGGGCGGCTTCTTGGGTAGCGCCAAGGGGAAGCTTATCTGACACTCAGCGAACGTCGTGAGACGCACGTTGGATTCGGAGCGGGTCTACCGCTTGGCAACAGAAGATGTTCCTTCCACAAGAACATCATAGACGAGCGGGATGGGGTAGTAATAGGGCTACCCCTCTCACATGCAGAAGTCTAACTTCTGCTCTTTATACAGTTTCTGAACTATCGGGAATTGTTAAAGAATCATAATCATATTTGCATGAGCGCGGAAATCCAGGTTCCGCACTCCACTAAGCCCGCAACATATTTGTTGGCTTTGAGAGTTTTGTTCTTTAAAAAATAGGTATTTCTCTTCTTATACAACCCGCGAATAGTTCGCGGCGTGTTATGGGGAGAAATATCATGGAACTTTTTCAGCTTTTGCAACCGCTTTTGGTCTTATGGATTGTCGCGATTGGCTTTGCGGTGATGCTCAAAGGCACGAAGGCCGGTGTCGCCGTCTTCTGGTGGCCAATGATACAGCTGTTTCGGCTGTTGCGTCGCGCGCTTTGGAGCATCCTCATTTCTCTTGGTAGAAGTATCAAGGGAAAATGAGGCAGGAATGTTAGGAAATCCTGTAATAAACCTAATTCTGGAGAAGTACACTTCTCCTCTCTATTGAAACCGCAATCAATCATTGTTGTTTCATTGAGATTTTGTTCCTTGATTACGTTTGGGTATTGCCCTTCTTATTCAACCCGCGAATAGTTCGCTGGGTGATTGGGAGGGTACTACTATGACCAAAGTAACCATGTTTGACCTGGTGCTCGCAGTCGCGGGCTTCATCGGCTGTGGGGTCGTCTGGCTCCATCATCCCCAGCAGTGGGAAGTGCCAGTGTACACCGCGCTCTGTTTCGTCGGCTGTGTCATTTTGACCGGCTTGGAGTTGCAGAAAGCGGCCAGGTACCGGAGTAGTTGATGGACTACTTGGCAACAGAACCAAAACCATCACGAGCCGCTTAGAGAGATCTGGCGGCTCTTTTTGTAATTAAAAGCAGCGGGTAGCCAAAGGCCACCCGCTGCTTTCCTGAAAGTTTTTTGTGATTGATTACTCCACTTCGCGTTCTGCTTCTTCTGGAGTATCAGTTTGTTCATCCGCTTCTTCAGAATCATCAACTGAATCTCGGTCGGCTGTATCTTCTGATTCGTTGAGAACTTCGTCGAGGTCTGGCTGCGTTGTAGTGGCGTCTTCGTTTTCAAGTACATCATCATCAGCTCCGACTTCGTCATCTACATCAGCTTGCATGTCTACATTTCCTGCAGCATCAGCTTCGGCTAGTTCTGCACCAGTCTTTTGTGACATGATATCGATTTTCCAACCGGTAAGCTTGGCAGCAAGGCGAACGTTTTGTCCACTGCGACCGATCGCAAGTGACTGTTGGTCTGGAGATACTTCAACTTCAACATGGCCGCGATTTTCTTCATCCGGTTCAGTAATGATTTTGATGTTCATTACCTGCGCTGGAGAGAGAGCGTCCTCGATGAATGTTACAGGATCTTCTGACCATTCAATGATGTCGATTTTTTCACCGCCGAGTTCGCTCATAACGGTTGAGACGCGAACTCCTCGCTGACCAACGAGCGATCCCACCGGATCAATGTGCTGGTCGTGGGCGTAGACAGCAATCTTTGAACGACCGCCAGCCTCGCGAGCAACTGCCTTTACTTCAACTGCACCAGATTGAAGCTCTGGCGCTTCAACGGTAAAGAGATGGACGAGGAAATCAGGGTGTGAGCGAGAGAGTTTAAGGAAAATACCACGTGGTGTTTCTTCTACCGCAAGAAGAAGAGCTCGGATTCGTTCCCCTGGTTTAAATCGTTCGCCCGGAATCTGTTCCTCGTACGGCATGATGGCAGTCACGCGTCCAAGATCAACGTAGAGGTTACCTCGCTCAAATCGCTGGGCAAACCCAAGCACGATATCTCCAGCTTTTTGACCAAATTCAGAGAGAGCTGAATCTTTTTCAGCTTCACGAATTTTTTGCATGATTACCTGCTTCGCAGTTTGAGCAGCAATGCGACCAAAATCATCTTTTGATTCAAGCGGGAAGGTGAGTTCGTCACCGACTTCTGCATCTCGCTTAATCATACGAGCGGTAGAAAGCATGATGTGCTTTTCTTCATCAAAGCGAATCTTCTTGTCGCCTTCTTCATCAGATTCTTCTTCCTCAGACTCTTGCTCGCCGTCTTCTAGTTCAGGCTTGAGCATGTGTTCATCAACCACAATCTTTACTTGATTGAATACGGTACCACCGCCATCAAGATCAAATTTACAAGTGATGATTTGACCACGCTTTCCGAATTCCTTTTTGTAGGCAGTGGCGAGTGATTGTTCGATTGCGTCAATCATTCGTTCGCGAGGAATGCCGCGCTCCTCTTCCATCTCGCCTAAAACGGCATTAATTACTTTTAAGTCAAACATATTGATAATTTCTTTATTTATAAGGGTATTTTCACTCGTTCTCTAACGAAGACTGCTCGGCCAAAGGCCGAGCAGTCAGAGTCAGGAAAAGATATCTGTAGTGTACTAAATATAAGAATATTGTCAAAAATAAATAAATATGAGAGACGTTATCCTCGTTGCATCCACATATATATGTGGGGCGTGAGTGCTATAATTAAACCAACACGGAGGTTATTAGTTCTTAGGTTCCTATTTGTCGTGCGTATTTTAGATGAACAACTTAAGCGATTTATCATCGATGCCGGTCTTATTACGAAGACTGATGTTGCTGCAGCTGAAAAAATCGCTAAGGATGAAAACCGCTCTCTAGCGGAGGCACTTATTGCTCATGGTCACATGACCGAAGATGACATGCGCCGGGTGGAGTCGTATGTCCTTGGGATTCCGTTTGTGTCACTCAAAGACGCCAAGATTGATTTTGCTACCCTTACACTTATTCCTGAGCCGGTCGCCCGAAACCACAACATTATTGCCTACAAGAAAAACGAAGATTCGCTTGAGGTAGCAATGCTAGATACAGCCGATCTTCCAGCTATCGACTTCATCAAAAAGAAAGTTGGGCTCAAAATCCAACCTCGGCTTACCGATACTGATTCAATGCGGATTGCTTTGCGACAGTATCAAAAAAACCTCAAAGATGAGTTTGGAGATCTCATTATGCAGGACGCCTCAAAACTAAAAGTGCTAGCTGAGGAGAATGGCGAAGAAATGAGTGAAAGCGACTTGAAGAAAGCCGCGGAAGACCTTCCGGTTGTTCGAATCGTCGATACATTGCTCCGCCACGCCATTATTCAGGGTGCTTCTGATATTCATATTGAACCGCTGGAGGAAGAGGTAATCGTTCGTTATCGCGTTGATGGTATTTTGCATGACGCAATGAAGCTACCTAAAATGGCGGCTGGAAGTATTGCGGCTCGAATTAAGGTTTTGTCTAACCTGAAGCTCGACCAAAAGCGTCTGCCGCAAGATGGCCGCTTTAAGATGGAAATGGATGGACAGAAAGTCGCGTTTCGTGTCTCAATGCTCCCGATTTTCTTTGGTGAAAAGATCGTGATGCGTCTTTTGCGAGAGAACCGTAGCGGCTTCTCGCTAGAGGGGATTGGGTTTCATGGCAGTACCCTTGATCGAATTCACCGCGCAACTCGTGCAACCACAGGAATCATCCTTGTTACTGGTCCGACTGGATCTGGAAAATCAACGACGCTCTATACTGTGCTCGATTTACTTAATACTCCTGACGTCAATATTTCTACCATTGAGGATCCAATTGAGTATCAGATGGCTCGTGTGAATCAGTCTCAGGTAAAGCCGGAAATCGGCTTTACGTTCGCGGCCGGACTTCGCTCTCTTATGCGGCAGGACCCTGACATTATTATGGTGGGGGAAATTCGTGATGAAGAAACAGCTAGCTTGGCCATCAACGCAGCTCTTACCGGGCACCTCGTTTTGGCTACACTGCACACTAATTCAGCAGCTGGAACAGTAGCTCGCTTACTTGATATGGGAGCGGAATCATTCTTGCTCGTTTCAACGCTTCGAGTGGTGATTGGACAACGACTCGTTCGGAAATTGGCGGACGATAAGTTACCGTATATTTTGACTAAAGCAGAGCGAGATGAGTTGTCAGAAAAAGTTGATCTTGATTTAGTCCTTAAAGCGCTCCGCGCTGAAAAGATAGTGAAAGAAGACGCAACCTGGAACGACATTCCGTTTTACCACCCAAAAGAACGTGGACAGACAGAAGATGGGTATCAAGGTCGTATGGGTATCCATGAGGTACTAGAAATGTCTCCAACTCTTAAAGAAATGATAATGGCCGAAAAAACCGGCGATGAACTGCAAGACCAAGCAAGAAAAGAAGGAATGCTGACGATGATCGAAGATGGTATTTTTAAAGCTGCGCAAGGAAGAACAACAATTGAAGAAGTACTTCGTGTTATAAATGAATAGTTTATCCGACAAAACTTTTTTGTTTGTTATGCAATATGTATACATCTTAAGAAGCAAAAAAGATGGCACTCTCTATACAGGTTGTACAAAGGATTTGATCAAGCGCTTCTCATTGCATAACGAAGGAAAGGTGTTCGCAACAAAGAGGAGAATTCCTTACGAATTGTTGTATTATGAAGCATACAGAAACAGAAATGACGCGTTCGAGAGGGAACAGTATTTAAAAACAGGATGGGGTCGAAATTATGTTAAAAAAGTTCTTAAAAATACACTTCTAACAAAAGAAGTTTAGTCGGATATATGCCGGTATTTTCGTACACGGGTGAAGATAGAGAGGGAAATAAAGTTACAAACACTGTAACGGCTACAGACCGTTTTGAGGTGTACACCATTGCTCGGGAGCAGGGTCACACGGTGGCTGCCATTGAAAATAGTTCTGACTTTAGTGTCAAAAAATATATTGATATTGAAAAAATCAATTATCATCTCAGTCGCGTCAAGCAAGATGAGTTGGTGATGGTGACACGAAACCTTGGTTCAATGCTCACTGCTGGACTGACGGTTTCTCGGGCGTTGTCGGTGATTGAACGGCAGAGTAAAAACCCAAGATTAAAGGGTGTGGTTAAAAAAATTGTCGAAAAGATAAACGCCGGTGGTCAGTTCTATGAAGCGTTAAAAGAACATCCAAGTGTATTTGACGATCTTTTTATTGCCATGGTTCGCGCTGGAGAGGAAAGCGGTACCTTGGCTGATTCGCTCAAGGTTCTTGCTATGCAAATGGAGCGATCAAGTAATCTCAAGAAAAAGATTAAGGGAGCTATGATGTATCCCTCTATTGTCATTATTGTAATGATCATCATTGGTATTTTAATGATGATATTTGTGATGCCTAAAATCACAGAAGTATTTAAAGGGGTTGGTCAGGAACTTCCAGCTACTACCAAGTTCTTGATTGCTTCTAGTGACTTCATGGTTAATTACACCGCATTTGCCTTAGGGGGTATTGTCTTTGTGATTGGGGGCTTTATCTACTTCTTGCGGACGCGGTGGGGAAAAATCGCTACCTCGTGGCTTTTTCCAAAGCTTCCTGTCATTGGCACCATGGCTAAAGAAACTAACGCTGCTCGCACTGCTCGCACACTTTCGTCGCTTCTTAATTCTGGGGTAGACGTCATGCAGTCGATTGAGATTACTGAAGAGGTGGTACAAAATGTGTTTTATAAAAAAATTCTGAGAGAAGCTCGAAATCGAGTTGAAAAAGGTACAGCATTATCCGAGGTTTTTATAGAACGAAGTGATCTCTATCCAATTTTAGTAGGGGAAATGATTTTAGTAGGTGAAGAAACTGGTCAAATCGCCGGGATGTTAAACGAGTTAGCTGGATACTATGAAGCTGAGGTAGAACGGAAGACAAAAGATCTTTCAACTATTATTGAGCCACTTTTGATGGTATTTATTGGCGGCGGAGTAGGTTTCTTTGCGCTGGCTCTTATTGCACCAATTTATTCAATCGGAGAAAGTATTTAGGTATGAAGTATCCACGCACCACACGCTCCGGGTTTTCTTTCATAGAAGCTCTCATTGTGGCGGCAGTTGGGGTGACTATTTTCGCCGGACTCTTCGGAACGTTTCGCTACACGTTTGAGTTACTCGCGCATGCAAAAGCAAAAACGACGGCGGTAACTATCGCAAATCAACGAATGGAGTATTTTCGGTCACTTCCATATAGTCAGGTAGGCACCATAGCCGGTATTCCGCCTGGAACAATCCCGCAAAATAGCACATCAACGCTTAATAAAATTCAGTTTTCTGAACGAGTTTTGGTTGAGTATGTTGATGATCCGGCCGACGGCCTTCTTACTGCGACAACGACTGACAGTAACGGTATCCCAGCGGATTACAAGCGAGTAAAGATTGAGATAGGTTGGACGTTGAAAGGACAAAGAAAAAGTATTGTGCTGACAAGTAATATTGTCCCTCGCTCAATTGAGACGACTGATGGTGGGGGAACAATTCGGGTAAATGTGTTGGATGCAGACTCCACACCCCTTCCGGGAGCATCTGTACGGGTTATAAATAATACCACCACCACAACAATTGATGTTGCTAAGAACACTGATAGTACAGGCACCGCTCTCTTCTCTGGTGCGCCAGCTGCCAGTAACTACGAGGTGATAGTAACCGCCCCGGGATATTCAACTGACAGAACGTACCAAGCAACGGTGGCAAATCCAAATCCAACGACTGCTCCATTTTCATTGCTCGAAGCAGACATATCGACAGTTACTTTTCAGATTGGCGAGTTGAGTGATATCAATATTACTACGTATAGCTCAATTACTGATACTGAACGTAAAGAAGAGTTCTTTGGTTCCACTGGGGTCGTAAGTAGTACGGGGACTGCGGTGGCAAGTGGCGTCTTGCGACTTATTCAGACTGGCGGGGTATACGGCACTTCTGGTCAAGCCACCCTGCTAGCAGTTGCTCCAACTCCACTTATAGCCTGGGGAGCTATCACTGTGGATGCAACCGTACCAAGCGGGACGTCATACAATGTGCAAGTTGGCACCGTTAGTAGTTCTACGTTCACTGTTATTCCGGATGCTGTTTTGCCAGGTAATAGTAGTGGCTTTACACAAAAACTAATTGATATTTCTTCCCTTAATCCGGCTACATATCCTAGTCTTTCACTTCGCTTCCGTTTAAATACCACTAATACTGCTAATTCTCCGACTATAAATGAGGCTGCTATCTACTACCGTGAAGCTGCAGTCCCACGCGCTGGAGTAGCACTCTCACTGCGGGGTAATAAAGTCATTGGGTCTGACAGTAGTTCCGCGCCAATTTATAAAACCACTTTAAGTGGGACCACTAGTGCTAGTGGAGCACTTTCGTTTTCTAATGTTGAGTTCGATACGTTTGAAGTAACAGTTCCCGGTTCTCTCTTGGTAAGTGTTGCTTGTCCAAATATTCCCCTGATCCATCAAGCGGGCATTAATAGTAGTGTTGCACTTGTGCTTCGAGGTTCGGTTGCTTACTCACTTTTGACTACCGTCGTGACCCAAACAGGAAGACCAATTCCAGGAGCTACGGTCACTCTCAGTCGAAGTGGGTTTACTCAAACCGTAAATACAAATATCTGTGGACAGACATTTATGAACTCAGGAGTTTTGCCAGAATCAGATTATGAGGTGACTGTATCAAAGCCTGGGTATGCCACGCAGACTATTACGGCCGTTTCGGTTTTGGATAACAGAGATTTAATTGTAACTTTGACTGAATAATCCCTATGTTATATGTAAAGTTTCAGAGAGGGA
The DNA here is from genome assembly GCA_027487145.1 of bacterium. Lineage (GTDB taxonomy): Bacteria > Patescibacteriota > Minisyncoccia > Phycocordibacterales > UBA918 > OLB19. The sequence goes on from JAIYEC010000059.1 coordinate 16,264, forward strand.
TGACATTGGTCGAAATGCTGGTGACAATTGCATTGCTTACTATCATGATGACAACAATCTTTTCCGCCGTGTATTACTTCTATAGGTATAACGCATATGCACTTGCACAGACAGCCGAAGTAGATAATGCAAGACGTTCTATGTCGAGATTAACGAGAGACATACGAGAGATGACGTATGCTGAAGACGGTAGTTTCCCGATTGTAGTAAAAGAGGATCATCTCCTGGGGTTTTACAGTGACATTGATTACGACAACAGTGTTGAGTATGTGGAGTACGAATTAGCCACTACGACCTTTTATAAACGAACTTATAATGCTACCGGAGTTCCTCCGACCTACAATCTCGCTAATCCTGATGAAGTGATTATCATCTCACAGTTTGTACAAAACAATCTTCAAGCCACTTCTACCTTCTCATATTTTGATACACTAGGGAATCGGCTTGATAGTACAGACCTCTTAACCGATGTGCGCTACGTCAGCGTACAAATTATCGTTAATGTAAATCCCATTCAAGCTCCTGGCGAATTTTTGCTTCGAACAAGCATTGCTCCACGTAACCTTAAAGACAACTTATGATACCTACAAAAAAATCACAACAAGGTTATCTTCTGGTCCTCGTCCTCGTTTTTTCTGGAGTGTTTTTGGTTATCTTGACGTCGTTCTTAGGATACCTTATCTCACAACACCGAAGCGCTGAACATCGCTACCAGCTTGAACGCGCATCTGAGGTTGCTGAAGCAGGGCTTAACTACTACCGCTGGTACCTTGCTCATAATCCGGATGATACAACTAATGGTACGGGCGTAGCCGGCCCATATACACATGTCTATTCTGATCCAGAACTTGGTCCAATTGGTGAATTCTCACTATCTATTGCCAGCAGTTCCTACTGTGGAGACGTTTCATCAATTACGGTGACATCAACTGGGCATACCTACGAAAATCCTACACTCAAGCGGACGATTAGTGCTAGATATACGCAGCCGACTGTGGCTGAGTATGCGTTCATCATCAATTCAAGTGTATGGGCCGGACCATCATTGAATATTATTGGACCATACCACTCCAACCAAGGTATTCGCATGGATGGTACAAACCAGTCAACGGTAACGAGCGGACTTGCATCGTGGACCTGTACCTCAAGCTTTGGCTGTTCACCTGCTGGTACTCGAAATGGGGTATTCACCACGACTGCTAATGCAAATCAATTACTCTTTTCGTTTCCCTCTCCACCAATTAACTTCACCGACATTAATATTGATCTTAATAATATTCTCGATCGGGCTCAAAATAATGGGGGTCGGTATCTTCCGCCTTCAGGTAGTCATGGATACCGCATTACATTTAATGGTAATGGGACATTTACTGCCAGACGAGTAACAGCAGTTCGTTCATATACCGCTGAGTCAACCGAAGAAGGGCAACATACTGAACGAAATATTATTCAAACTTCTACTACATTTGGCACCTATACTATAAATCCACGCTGTCCAATTATTTACGTTGCTGACAAAGTGTGGCTTGAGGGAGTGGTTGACCAAAAAGTAACCCTAGCAGCAGCTGGGACTGACAACACGGGTGCTAATCCCTCAATCATTTTGCAAGGAAACATTACCTATCAAGATCCCGCAGCTGATGGTTTATTAGCCATTGCGGAGCAGAATGTCTTGATTGGTGTAGATGTCCCGACCAATATGACGATTAACGGAATCTTTATTGCACAAAATGGTCGCTTTGGTCGTAATCACTATACTTCTACTTGGTTACCTGATCCGTCTGGCCCAGAAAACTTCAAGCCATTTTTTGACCGAAACTCTCTTACCACCAACGGTACTATCGTTTCAAATGGACGAGTAGGAACACAGTGGACTTCTAGTCCAGGCAATGTTTTTCAGTCTGGTTTTCGTAATCGCTACAGTAGCTACGACCGAAACTTAGTTGAGAATCCACCACCGTTGGTGCCAAATACGTCAGACGTATATGACTTTGTTGACTGGAGAGAGGAAGAATAGTTATAGAAATTCATGTGCTACCATTAGCACATATGAAAAAAACCACGTTCGTCATTGGTAACTGGAAGTTAAACCCTTCAAGTCTCACTGATGCGGTAAAACTTACGGCTGAGGTAACAAAAAAATATAAAGCAGATGAACAGACTGTTGTTGCGGTCGCACCCGGGTACCTTCATATTGCCGACGTTACCAAAAAAATTGGACGAAAGGCAATTGCTGTTGCAGCCCAGGATGTTGCAACTGAACCGATGGGTCCTTTTACCGGAGAAGTCTCTGCCTTGCAGTTGCGCGATTTGAAGGTTTCATTTGTTATTATTGGTCACTCTGAGAGGCGAGCTATGGGAGAGACTGATGAAATAGTTCAGAAAAAAATTCAGGTTGCATTAAAGTACAACCTCATCCCCGTTATTTGTATTGGCGAAAAGGATAGAGATGCCAAAGGAGATTTTTATTCTTTTGTAGAAAAACAAATAAAAGCAATCGCGTCGGTATTAACAGCAGCTCAGATAAAGAAAGTAGTGATTGCCTACGAACCAATTTGGGCAATTGGCACTGGGAAGACTGCTACTGCTGCTGATGTGAAAGAAATGCAACTATTCCTCTTTTCTACCCTTACAAAACTATACGACCGGCCGACAGCAGCAAAAGTACCGCTTTTATATGGAGGATCCGTTAAAAAAGAGAATGCCCTTGAATTACACAAAGATGGGGGGATGGACGGGTTTTTGGTAGGAGGAGCGAGCCTTAAAGCAGATGATTTTATTTCAATTATTAATGCTACGAAACGTTGATTATGAAGAAGATTACTGAAGTTACAGATTTACGAGGCAAGCGCGTTATTATACGGGCTTCTCTTAATATTCCACTTGATGGCGAAGAAATTCGTAATGCGTTTCGTTTGAAGCGGGCGCTTTCGACACTTCGATATCTCCACGAACAGGGAGCTAAAACAATCATCCTAAGTCATATTGGTAGAAAGCCTGAGGAGACACTAAAGCCTATCTATAAAGCTTTAGAAAAACATTTTCCCATGCACTGGGGTGGGCTTGTCACGAGCGCAGAATTTAAGGAACGAGCAGCTCTTATTTCAGACGGGTCATTTTTGATGGCAGAAAACCTCAGGCAGGATGAACGAGAAGAAAATAATGATGCGGAATTTGCTGCGTATCTTGCAGAGTTTGGTGATTTATATGTAAATGACGCGTTTGCTGAAGCTCATCGTGAACACGCTTCACTATATGCCCTAGCGAAGCTCTTGCCGGCCTACGCTGGACTCAACCTTATCCAAGAGACGTCCGAGCTACAAAAAGTCATGGTACCTAAACACCCCTCGCTATTTTTGTTGGGTGGTGCCAAGTTTGAGACTAAAATGCCACTAGTCGAGAAATACCTTGATTTCTATGATCAAATATTTATTGGTGGTGCGCTGGCAAACGACGTCTTCAAGGCTAAGGGATTTGAAGTAGGGCAGTCACTTGTATCAGATGTTGCGCTTACCAATGAAACATTTTTGCAAAGTGACAAGATTATTATTCCAGTTGATGTGATTGTTGATGGTCCGCGTGGAGTTCGTACGTGTGATCCACGCGAAGTAGCGGTAGATGAAAAGATTTTTGATTGTGGACCAAAAACCGTTGAGTTGCTGAAGGATAAGATTGCCACTGCAGCAACCGTACTATGGAACGGTCCGTTTGGAA
>JAIYEC010000069.1 GCA_027487145.1 bacterium
CATGATGAGAAAGTCAGCATGAACATGAACTTCAGTCTCTTTGGAGTTACCGGTGTAGAGAGAATAAAAAACCGTTGTGGCGACTATTGCAACAGTGAAAAAGGTTAAAATGAGAGATTCTTTTGATAGCATAATTAATTACCAGTCTACTGTAGGAATGTTATGCTCCGCAAGGTAGGTGTTGGTTTGGCTAAACGGGCGTGAACCAAAAAAGCCAGTATAGGCAGACAGGGGAGAAGGATGGGGAGCTTCAAGGAGTAGGTGCTTTGACTGATCGATCAAGATCCTCTTAGTTCGAGCAAAATTCCCCCAAAGCAAGAAGACCACATGCTCTTTTTGATCGGAGATAGTTTTGATTACAGTATCAGTAAAGGTCTCCCAACCACGTTTTTGGTGTGAACCAGGTTTGCTCGCTTCAACTGTGAGAGTGGCATTAAGTAGCAGTACCCCTTGAGTGGCCCAGTGTTCCAGGTTTCCGCTTGTTACAATTTCTTTCCCAAGGTCACTCGCTAGTTCCTTATAGATATTTTTGAGTGAGGGTGGGGGAGCGATGCCATCAGGGACAGAGAAAGCCAATCCATGTGCCTGCAGCGGTCCGTGATAGGGGTCCTGTCCGAGAATTACCACCCGAGTATCTTCAAGTGAACAGAGCTCTAAAGCTTTGAAGATGAACTCCTTAGGAGGAAAGACAGTACTGTTTTGGTAAGACTGCGTTACAGTTTGAATAAGTTGCTTGAAGTACTCTTTTTCATCCTCTGCCTCTAATACCTGTTTCCAATTTTCTGGGAGAATAATAGTCATAACTTGATTATTTCTGACATTTTGGACAGTAGTGCGTACCACGTCCGGCACAGCGAACTTTTTTGATGATACCGCCACAGCGAGAACACGCAGTACCCTGTTTACCAAATACCTTGAGATAGTCAGTGAAGTTTCCGTTGTTGCCACCAGTATCAACAAAGTGTTGAAAGGTCGTACCACCTACTGTGATCGATTCGTTCATCACAGCTCCCGCATGAATAGCTATTTCGGAAGCTTCTTTTTTAGTGAGAGTGCTAGCGGTACGCATTGGCTTTACCTTCGCCCGCCAGAGCGCCTCATCGACATAAATATTTCCTAGTCCAGCGACAAACGATTGATCAAGTAATGCAGCCTTGATAGAGGTGTTGCGTCGACGAACTCTTTCAACAAACCAGGGTATATTAAATTCTGGATCAATTGGCTCTGGACCGTATCCTTTTCTCGCTTCTGTAACTTCTTTTTTATTTGCTAGTTTCGTGTACCCAAACAAACGCATGTCGTTAAAGTAGAGAGTAGTACCGTCGGTAAAATAAAAGGCGGCTCGAGTGTGGCTGGTCGGGAGCTTGGTGTCAGCTGCAGTCATAGAGTGACCACCACCAACGACGCGACCTTTTTTATCGACAAAGAAAAATTGTCCTGTCATTTTAAGGTGTGCGAGGAGAAACAGATTATCTTCATCTTGAAAGGAAAAAATCATCAGTTTTCCAACGCGGTCAATATCTTCGATTGTTTTGCCCGATAGTTTTTTCGAGATTGTCCGATCGTGAGCGACTGTCTTTTGATGAAAGACTTCGACTCGGTCAATCGTCTTTGTGAGCGTCTTATGTTTTAGTTGCAGTCGTACGGTTTCGACTTCTGGAAGTTCCGGCATACTATTTAGAGATATTTCTCACTGTATTGAATCATGGCTCGTTCGATAATCTTCAGTCCAGAGCCTTTTTTTGTGACGGTATATAACCCTTCAGGAGTTTTTTCAATTAATCCTTCAGCTGATAGTTTTTGCAGCTTCAGGGTAAGTGTACGGGTTGAAATAGTATCAAGCCAGATTTTTAGTTCGCTAAAGCGTTTTGGCCCTTCTGTAAGGGCTCGCATAATAAGCATCGTCCAGGTATCAGACAGGAGTTCAGCTACTTTTGTAATAGGGCAGGTGTGTTTCCCGGCATCTTCATGCATATGCATGCACTATAGCAAATTTTCGATACTTTACAATGTAAAGTCACCATGTCGTAATTCTTTACAAGCTTTACATTGTAAAGTAAAGGGTTCAAAATACGTAAGTAAAAATTTAAAACAATACTATGCAACAACTAACTGAGGCCTTAGCGTGGCGATACGCTGTCAATCAATTTGATACAGAAAAGAAAGTCCCTGAAGAAACAGTAGAGAAGATTTTGACGGCAGGTAACCTTATGCCAACTGCGTATGGATTACAACCGTTTGCTTTTGTGGTAGTGAGTGACGAAGCAATCAAGCAGTCTTTGATTGAACATGCGTATGGTCAAAAACACGTAGCAGAAAACTCGCACTTAATTGTTATTGCAGCTCGAACTGATATTGATGAAGCGTTTGTTTCTGAATATACAGCGAGAATTGAAGCAACAAGAAACCTGCCAGCTGGTTCTGCAGATGGATTTAAGACAGTGATGGTGGGAGATATTGTTGCTCGCACTGAAGCAGAGCGTATCGTGTGGGCCAAGCGACAAGCGTTCCTCGCGCTTGGTGGCATGATGGCTCAGGCTTCATTACTTGAGGTTGATAACCATGCACTTGAAGGGTTTAGCCCAAGTGGATTTGATGAGGTACTAGGGCTTAAAGAAAAGAACCTTACCGCCGGAGTCCTTTTAGCAATCGGCTACCGTTCAGCGACTGACGAATGGCAACACTACGCTAAAGTGAGGCGAGATCTCAGTGATATTGTTATTGAAAAGTAAGCGAAAATCCGGCCAAAAGCCGGATTTTTTGCACAAGGGCTGCCTATTGAAATGCACCGAGAAAACTGTACAATGGTGCAACTTGAATAATTCTCAAGTTCCGCGGTAGCTCAGCGGTAGAGCAGTCGGCTGTTAACCGATTGGTCGTAGGTTCGAATCCTACCCGCGGAGCTTGAGAATGATTCAGCAAACACACACCTCACGAGGTGTGTGTTTTTGCAATGGTAGATGGATGAAGTAGTAGTTGTGCTAAAAAACCAGTACGTAGAAGGTGAAAACAAAGTAAGACAAATGATTGACATACTATATGTTGCATGTTACAATAATTATCGGTTTGTCAGAACGTTAAGGAGCTGAAAATGGGTTTCAAATTACCGAGACTGTCTCGTCGTCGGCATGGTGGTCTCGTGCTGCCAAATACTGATCATCCGCAATGCCGACATGGAGAAATTCATGTCGCGGACGTGATCAGCAAGTTCGTGTACTGGGAAACCGGCCGGATCGGAAGGCCGTACCGGCGAGCGCGGGGAGGTGAAAGGGTGTATCCGGTCTTTGTCTCCAGAGATGAAATTGCCAAGAGAAGGCCGCACCTTCTGTCACGTCTTTAGACCGACACGACCCCCAACATTTTTGCCGTCAACTACGAAAAAGCTAGTTGGGGGCTTTTTCTTTCCCAAAATAAGTTCAGTGTCGTATCTGCTGTGATTACTGTCACTTTAAAATTTTATAATTTGAACACGCTTACTAATTCATAAAAAATGTTATATAGTGAATGATATGACACGAATAATTGCATTGAGTCCAAAGAAGAAGACCAAAAAACCGCCATATAAATCACCAGCTCGGTTGGCTGCCAAGAAAGAACTGTTGGCTAAGAAAAAGAAGAAGTAAAATAAAACACCACATATCGTGTGGTGTTTTATTTTTACGAGAGTTGACTTGATCGGAGTTCTTGAAGACGTTGTAGTAAAGCGATAAGCTCCGTGAGTTGTCTTATCTTTGCTTTCAGTTCCGCCTGGGTAGCCGGACTCTTGGCGATGCTTGGTTTTATATCCCAACACGATCGAGCCGGTTCCCATGGTGTTGTGCTTTGCTGTTCGTAGAGATGTTTAGCGTATCCAAGGTTACCTTCAAGGGTGGTGATGTCAAACCCAAGCGCTTTGGCAGGTTCTGCGTGGATGCTCTCAAAAAACTGAAAGATACCAACCATGCCACCACTGTCACCACCTCGCAGGACAGTTCCGGCATCGGTGAACTGCCTGAAGTTCGATTCACAGCGAGCAATTTCAATCATGACCGGAGTGTCTTTAAAGAATTCACGTACTCGTTTTTCAGAAGCCTCTCTTGATAGAGGCGTTGCGGTGGCTGTTTTAGTTTTGGTAGCCGCTTCTGCATTGGTGGTCATCCCAAAAACTAATAGACAAGAAAGTACCGTACACGTATATATGATTTTCATAGGGTGCAATTATACACCAAGAGTAGGTTTGACGTCTTTTGGTAAACCTCTACAATAGAGAAAATTGTCCTTTGAAGGAGTTGTTTTATGTACAGATTGCTACAGTCTCTTGTAGCAATCTGTCTGATTGCTACTCCGCTTGTTCCAGCTTTAGAAGCTAAAGAGGAGACTTCTCTTACCATAATCGATCGATTGGTCGTGACTGGTTTTGAGCGAGGCAGGTCAGAACCGGTTGACACAATCGTTTTACATTCCGTATTTGCCCAAGGGAAGGCTGATCCGTATGCAGTTGATGAGGTAATAGCACTTTTTGCTCGCTATCAAGTGAGTACACACTATCTCATTGATCGTGAAGGAAACGTCTATCGTCTTGTTGGTGAGCGTGATACCAGCTATCATGCGGGCAAAAGTCGTATGCCAGAACCTGATGGTCGCGATGGTGTAAATTCGTTCTCGGTTGGTATTGAGTTAATCGGAGGACATGACGATGTCTTTACCGAGGCGCAGTACCTCTCGCTAGAAGTTCTTCTCCGTGACATTAAGACCCGCCATAATATAAAACACGTGGTTGGTCATGGTGAGATTACTCCAGAGCGCCGGAGTGATCCGTGGAATTTTGACTGGACCCGGATGTGGAGATGGATAGAAAACTGGTAGCCTCGTCGCATGCGACGAGGCTATTACTTTTCCGCATAATAGGGCCATAACAATACCTCTTTCCTGGTATACTAATATGTACCATATGTCTCCCAAGAGCCTCTTTTTATTCAAAAAGAACGTCTACTTAAAAGTAGGAGCTTTTCTCTTGATCATACCGACTATTCTCGTACTCACATTTACTCAAAACAAGCCTGTTGCTGATGCGCAAATTGCCTCACTCTATGCTTCTACCTGTCTTGGTGGTTGGAAAGATGTCGATAAAGTAACTGGCGTTCCTGAGGTAGCGGGAGATGCTTCGGTCGAATACTCTGAGAAAAATTCCGCAACACTCTATAATAAACAAACACAAATTTATTGTGGTGGTTTTACCGGACAGATTCCTGACGGAGTAAACAGAACCAAAGTAGCATTACGGTTTTCGTGGGGAGTAGAAGGTGTGATAAGAGATACTGTCCCACAAAGAGATAATCAAGAAACTAATTCAGTAGGTAATACAACAATTATCGAATCAGATACAGCTTCAGGAACGAGTGAAACTAGTGGGGGAGTACAGTCAGATAATTCTGAAAGTGTAGAACCTGCTCAAGAAGAAGAGGTTCCGGTAGAGGCGCAGCAAGAACCTGCTGTAGAAAGTGAGAGTGTTTCTTGGTGGAGGCAATTAGTACCACAAGCATTTGCGCAAGAAGAAGTCATCGAAGATGTAGGTCCAGTTGACGAGGTGATGGTTGAGCCGACAACCCCTGAAGCTACTCAGCTAAAAGAAACTACTACAGCTCAGGCGACGTCTACCGACGAATCAAAAGACGAAGAAATATCATTGGAGACAGATGAGATTCTTGCCAGTTCTACAGCTAGTTCTTCTGCTACTTCAACTCAGCGATCGTACGTCTCACCAATTTTTGATGAGAATACCAGTAAGGACAACGCTTTATTTGAGGTATTGTTTACCTTAGATAATGAAAATTGGTATCCGTTGGGATACGTCTCTCGTATCAATAATGATATTCAGTTTGAGCTACCGCTTGAGTTATTTACCTCGGTAGAAGATTTTAATAAACTTCAAATTTCACTCAAGACAGTGGAGCGCTTTGATGAAACGCCCAAAATCTATCTTGATAGTATGTGGATTGAAGTGTCGTATCTTGGTGTCGACGAAGATCCGTTAGCGCCACCAGGAACCCGCGGCGGAGACGTCATCATGAGTTCTGTGAGCACACCAGAGACCACCCTCGTGACAGTCTTTCGAGGAGTAAAACTTGAAACTCTTTCAAATATCACTAGTTTACTCGCAAGTACGACGGCTACCGGTACCGCCAGCACAACACTAGTACAAGGAACGAGCACAGAAGCTAGTGGTGCTGCCATTGTTGCTCCGCTTGCACAGAGTTCAACATTAGCCACTTCATCAGCCACTTCAACAGCCAGTACTTCAATACCGATGGTGACGTTCGAATCTGAGATTCCGCTTGAAATACGGAAAGAGCTCCGAGCGACGCCTGGCGTAGAGGTAGAGGTGTGGCTCTATGACAGATTAACAGATGCGTGGACGAGAGTCGCTGACAATAGTAGTACTGCTACGGTTCCTAAAGCCGTGTTATTGGATAATAAAGTCTTTTGGTTTGGTCCTGAAAATACCAGTTTGTGGCTGTTTGACACAGTAGCAAATAGTTATAGTTCGCGGTCACTTTCAGTCACGGAACCAGTTGAGATTGAGTTTATTAATTCTGCCGGAGCAGTCGAATATGTACAGTATAATGTTGAGTCAGAACAGCTTGAACGTAAAGGTAGTGTAAGTTCAAGTAGTGTATCGAGTGTGTAGTATGAAATACGTTCTCGGTTTACAGAAGTGGCATAACATACTCATTTTGATGATTGTGAGCGTATTCATCTTTAATCAAGGTGAATTATTTCAGTTACGAAACTTCAGTAAATCAATTGCGCCACTACCAAAAACTGCCGAGGCCACGTATCAGTTTGCTCCAACCGGTGGGGTAATCGTCACTGGTACAAATCCACCTATATTGGGAGCAACCGCCCCAAATGCTGAAGGGGTGAATATGGGAGATTGGCGCGGAGCAGCAGCAGACGACAATCTCCACTTTGGTATTACCTCAACTACGGGTGGGTACAATGCCTATCTTGATATGGCTGGGTTTGAACTTAACAATGCCAACGCAATTATTATTCAAACCGAATTTGACTTAGACGTTACTGCGCCAAACACGCTTATTCAAATCTGTGACTGGGTCTCTAATGTCGGGGTCCATAATGCAGCTGATGCACAGTGTTCAAACGGCGGGTGGCGAAATTTAAATCTTAATGATGTTGTGCTGGCGCCAACAACCGCTACAACATATTCTTGGCAAATTTATAATGGCTATTGGGATACCAGCGCAACAGCACCTATTGATACTCCTCTCACAAACTTCTTAAACGGCGGATCAGTTCGAATTCGGTTTTTTTCGACCACAAACACAACCTCAATCGTTAATATCGACTTCCTTCGAGCGTTTGCGGTAGTGAATCCAGTTTACTATGCCTCAGGAGTGACTCAGCTTTCGGGAGGAACCCCAACGGGAAACTACACACTTGCTACAGTTGGCGGTGTGACTCAGACAGGGTCTGATGATGTACGTTTTGCCGTACCAGGTACTGCCGGGTCTATCTCGGACTTCTACTTCTCATTTGATGACGTTCGCACGTACACTGGGGCAAATACTATTTTAGTGCGGGCGGAATACTCATGTAGTGCGGTTGGTATTAATCATCGACCAAAAATTTATAACTTCACCACGGCTTCATGGGAAGATCTCACAACTGCGTCAATTATATGTGCGGGGGTTGATGCCACCAACGCCTGGGCAAAAAATAATGTGACAATTGGGGATTACGTACAAAACGGTGAAATTAGAGTGGGGTGGTACGGTCTTGCTAATGGTACGCAAGCAATCCAGCTTGATTTTATATACGTCATGATTGGGACGACCAATACTGATGCTGGAGCTGGTGCTGCAGAAATTAGTTTCGGTTCGGTCTCAGCGGGAACTGTCACAAACACCCGTACGCTTGATATGACTGGTACCGCTAGTACTTGGAATATTCTCTCGGCTGATGAGTCTAACACACAAGCATTTGCCAGTTATGCTAACGATACTGACAACGACACTGTGGTTGAGGAAGCGAGTGCTGCCAATATTGATTTTTCAGTTACCGTTCCTGATAATGTTGCACCAACCGGTGTATTTTTTGCCAGTCGACATATGGCTGGTACTGCTGGTAACGTCCAGGTTGGGATTTACGACTACGGTGGGCTTACTGGAACCCAAGGGGGATGGTCTGCCGTTGGGGCTGTTGGAGCGACAACCCTCACATACACAGATAACATTGTCGCTAATACGGTGGCTTCAGGAGGTGCTGCGGGCTGGAATACTAACCCTGAAGACCACGTTGATACCAGAAACAACCTCATGAACCTACGGCTCCGCACTTCCTCGGCTGGAGCAACTACTAACAACTCTATTGCTCAGTGGGACTTTGCCATGGTGAGCCTCCAGTGGGTTGAAGATGGTAACTATCCCGCCAAAACCTATCAATATGCGCCTACCGGTGGCGCAATCGTGACCGGTTCAAACCCAGCCATTTTGGGTGCAACAAATCCGGCGACTGAAGGGGTTAATATGGGTGACTGGCGCGGTGCAATTGCACCGGACAACCTTCACTTCGGCATCACGTCAACCGTCAGTGGCTATAATGCCTATCTTGATTTGGCCGGGGTAGCTCTTAATGGAGCGAATCAGTTTATTATCCAAACTACCTTTGACGTTGACCCTACGACCCCAAACACACTCGTCCAAATCTGTGACTGGGTCTCCAGCACAGGAGTGAATAACGCAGCCGACGCACAGTGTACCACCGGCGGTTGGCGGAATCTGAATCTCAATGACGCGGCGGCTGTCCCGGCAACCCCAACTGCATATTCATGGCACATTTATAATGGCTACTGGAACACCAGCGCAACTGCGCCGATAAATACACCACTGACTAATTTTGTGAATAATGGATTAGTTCGGATTAGATACTTTTCTACGACTAATACCACTTCAGTAGTGAATATCGACCACTTGCGCCTCTTTGCGGTTGTGAATCCGGTGTACGGTCCATCAAGTGCAACGCAGATTAGCGGGGGAGCAATAGTGGGTGATTATTCTCAAGCCAATTTTGGTGGGGCTGGTCAAACAGGGTCTGATGATGCCCGTTTTAGTGTTCCAGGTACAGCGGGTGCGATATCAGATTTCTACTTCTCATTTGATGAGGTAAAGACGTATACCGGGGCAAATACCATTTTAGTGCGGGCAGAATACTCGTGCAGCGCCGTCGGTATCAACCACACTCCTAAAATATTTAATTTCACATCAGGCTTATGGGAAAACCTAGCTGCAGCTTCAATCGCTTGCTCAGCCACCGATGTTACCAATGCGTGGGCTAAGAACAACATCACTATGTCTGACTATGTCTCAAATGGTGAGATTCGAGTAGGGTGGTTTGGTTCGGCCAATAACGTTCTTCAGCTACGGATTGATACGATTTATATCATGATTGGTACCACCAATACTGACGGCACAGGAAATATTACCTTTGGTTCAAACTCGGCAGGAACAGTTGCTAATACCCGTACGCTTGATATGACCGGTACAGCGAGCACGTGGAATATTCTCTCGGCTGATGAGTCCAACACACAGGCTTTCGCATTTTGGGGAAATGATAACGACAATGATGCGACAGTAGAAGAAGCCAGTTCAGCCAATATGGATTTTTCAGTTACTGTCCCACAAAATACGTTTCCGACCGGAGTATTTTTTGCTTCGCGACATATGTCAGGTATTGGAGGGACAGTTACACCAGCGGTGAGAGATTATGGAGGGCTTATCGGTACGGTTGGAGGCTGGTCTGCTGTAGGTGTTGGTGGAACAACCGCGCTGACATACTCTGACAATATTACTGCTAATACCATCAACTCAGGTGGCTCAGCTGGCTGGAATACCAACCCAGAGGATCATTTTGATACTGTAAATAATGAGATGAATATGAAATTACGCACCAGCATTTCATCAACACCAACAACTAATAACGCTATTGCACAATGGGATTTTGCGATGGTGAGCTTCCAGTGGATTGAGGTTCCCAAAGTTCAAAAGCTAACCTTTTCAATTTCAGATAATACCATCGGGTTTGGACCAGTTGGTTCAGCTGCGGCGAGGTACGCCACAGGAGATACACTAGGTAGTGCAACTGATGCCGCAAACGCGCATACTATTAGTGCGTCCACAAACGCTGATAGTGGGTACACCATCACCCTTAATGGGGCGACTTTAACCTGTGCAGCGTGTGCTGGGGCTACCATTTCGGAGATTGGCGGAACCGCCGTCGCTTCAAGCGTGGGGACTGAACAATTTGGTCTTAGAGGGATAGTCGTGAGTGGGAACGGAACTATCAGTTCTCCGTATAACGGTGCAAACTGGGCGCTTGATACAGCCGCTTTCCCGGACACGTTTGCTATTGGTGCAGGGGATGCTGTAACGACTGTCTTTGGGATACATTATCTAGCAAATACGAGCGCCAGCACTGAATCAGGTCAGTACAGTGCAAATCTGACATACATCATTACGGCATCGTATTAGAGAGTAATGTAATAGTTTTCCCCATGTTCTCCACAGAGTTGTACATAAAAATAAGTGTTAACGAGATAGAATATACGTATCTCCGTGAGAGATGCTATTAGCCATATTTATTTGTACAATGTTAACCAAAACCTTATATAAAAAAAGCACAGCGCTACTTGTTGCTTTCGCTTTAACGCTTGGATCGCTCTTATCATTCAATGCTGCCAATGCTGCACCACTTATAAACGTCTCAGATACTCTCAGTACGGTAAACACGAGTACTGCAGCTGACCATACAATCGTATTCCGTACTCCAACGGGAGCGGCTGATACATCTGATACCATCACTATTACATTCCCAGCTGGGTTTACTATGAACTCAATTGCGTTTGATGACGTCGACCTTGAATGGTCAGCCGGTGGTCAGTCTAACTGTACCGCTCCGTCATATTCAAACAGTGCTACTATCGCTGCATCACCAGCTTCAGGCACCTGGGGAGCTGCGTTAGCAGGACAAGTACTTACACTTACTGCCCCGTCTGCTGCGTTTGCAACTACTATCGCAGCTAACGCTTGTGTACGTATTGAACTTGGATTTAATGCCACTACTGGTTCAACCGGAAATACTCGTATTACTAACCCAGCAACTGCTAACAGTTATGCAATTGATGTTGCTGGTCTCTTTAGTGACACAGGAAGCGCGCTCGTAAATATCATTCCTGATGACTCAGTTGATATTGCTGCAACTGTAGCTCAATCTCTCACATTTTCTATCTCAGACACTGCTATTGGTTTTGGTAACCTCAACTCAGCGGCAGCCCGCTTTGCGACTGGAGACGCTACAGGATCGGGTACTGAAGTTGGTGCGCACGACTTAGTAGTAGGTACTAACGCATCAAACGGATATACATTGACAGCCACTGGAACAACACTTACTTGTAGTGGTTGTGGAGGGGCAACAGTCACAGGAATCGGTGCGACTGCTGCAGCGTCAAGTGTTGGTACTGAGCAGTTTGGTATGCGCTTTACCGCTACTGGTGGAACCGGTACGGTTTCCGCACCATATAACGGAGCTAACTTTGCTTTTGACTCAGCAGCATTTCCAGATCAAATTGCATCAGCGGCTGGTTCAAGTGCTAACACCACCTACTCAGCTCGATATCTTGCAAACATTGCAGCTAACACTGAGGCAGGTGCCTATTCGGCCACTCTCACGTACGTAGCCACAGCCAATTTCTAATTTTAGAATCCGTGCTATTATAGTCTCATATGAGCCGACACATTCTGGTAAAAAGTCTCCTAATCGTACTATTCTTTTTACCAATCAGTGCGTCGGCTCTTACTATTTCACCGACAAAAATTGAAGTAGCTGGTGATCCCGGGCAAGAGTTAATTGGTGAAATCGAAGTGTTCAACGAAGAGTCAGAAGACAAGACCTTTTACAGTTCGTTTGAAAACTTCGAACCACGAGGGGAGACTGGTTCACCATACTTTGTTGGTGGCGGGTCTGGTCTTGCTTCATGGATGAGAACTCAAGAATCGTTTACCTTAAAACCTGGAGAAAAGTTCACTATTCCATACTCAATCAAGATCCCAGAATCCGCCACCGCAGGGGGCTACTTTGCAGCGATATTCTTTGGTACGCAACCACCAGCAACCGGTGAGGGTAGTGAGGTTGCTATCGGTGGAAAAGTTGGCACACTCGTGTTATTAAGAGTCAATGGAGATATTGCTGAAAGCGGTGGCGTGCTTGATTTCATGACCGCATCTAGCAGTCGCTTTTACACCGGGTTACCAGTGAACTTTTCATATCGTTTTAATAACACTGGGGCTGACCGAGTGGTTCCTAAGGGTGAAGTTACCATCAAGAATATGCTTGGTATGAACTCAGGAGCTTTACTTATTAACAAAAATGAAGGGAGTGTACTTCCAAACAGTGTTCGAAAATTTGAGCTCGTGTGGGCAGAGGATAAACCAGTAGCCGAAGACGCGTCATTTTTTGCTATTGCCGGGTACCAATTAACGAATTTTAGATTTGGATTATATCGGGCAGTGCTCGAGGCATCATGGGGAGAAACAACACAACGAGCAACAGCTTCAACATGGTTTGTAGTAGTGCCGTGGCAACTACTGAGTATCTTACTCGTGCTTGGATTGGTTATGCGATTTGGCTTAGGTTTTTACAATCGGGCGATTATTGCTCGAGCAGCAAAATCTAAATAATGCCCTTATTTAAAATCACACTACTTTTTGGATGTCTGGTACTAGGGAGCAATATAGCTCTCGCTACGTCTTATACTGTAGACATCGTGGCCCGTGTACCGGGCTGTGGAGACGCCATACTTCAAGTAGGGGAAGAATGTGATGGGACTAATCTTGGTGGTGCCAGCTGTGAGACGATAGGATTTGATGCTGGAGCGCTTAGTTGTTCGAGTGCTTGTACATTTTTAACCAATAGTTGCGTATTAGCTCCGCCTAGTTCAGGTGGTGGAACAAGAGTGGTGAAAGAATCAGAAAATAGTCCTCTCCCAGAGACTAATGTTGTTGTGTCTGGACTAGCTCCACCGGGTATGAACGTCTCACTTCTTAAAGACGGAAAAAGAGTTGCTACTGTACCGGCAAAAGATGATGGTACGTTTCAAATTACCATCTCAGGTCTTTCTGGCGGCGTCTATCGAATGCAGGTGGTTGGGACTTTGGTTGGTCTTGGTGTGTCACGGAGTGATGTGTTTCCGGTACAGGTTTTAAAAGATGCTACTACAAAAATATCTGAAGTAGTATTACCCCCCAGTCTTGTGGTGGAAAAGCAAGACACTAACTACAGTATTCTTGGGGTGACATACCCAGAATCAACCGTATCTTTGTACGTAAAAAGTTCTTTCATACGTAGCGTGGTTGCAGATCAGCTGGGGGTGTATCGTTTTCTAATTCCAATAACGACTGGTAATTCTGGAGCCGATGTCTACGTTGTAGCCATGATACCGTCAGTATCGACAACCTATAAAAGTATTACCGCAATACTACCAGCATTAAACGAAGCCACTAAACCACAGTCAGATGGTGGTTGTATTCTTCTCGGAGATATAAATGCTGACTGTCGCGTAGACGCTGTCGATTTCTTTGTTAGTCGTTGGCAATTTGTGAGAGACCTTTTTAGTACAAGATTTGATTTTAATGATGATGGATTTGTTGATTTGGTAGATTTCAGTATCATTGCATTTAATTGGACTGGATAATATGAAATACGTACCCATTTGTCTTTTCATACTCAGTCTCATGGTGCCAAGTTTCTTACTAGCAGCAGAGATTCGCCTTGTGCCAACTGAGATTCCAGTCAGCGTACAGCAGACTGTTGGTGTGGCTGTGAAGTTAGACCTGGCTTCTGTAGCAGCTAACGCATTTGAATTAAAAGTAGAGTTTGATGACTCAAAGCTCATATACCAATATGCGACAGACGCTACTGCTGTAACCTCATTCTGGATTCAGTATCCGTACCTCTGTGAACCTGGCGTACTCTGTTTCTCGGGGTTGATTCCAGGTGGCTTTTCTGGTCTTGATCAAGAGTTAGTCATTCTCTACTTTACCCCAAAAGAATCGGGAGCAACTGCTCTTTTAACGAAAGATATGCGAGTGCTAGCGCATGATGGTAAAGGGACAGAAATTCCAGTTACCACTACTCCGCAAGAAATAGCTATACAAGAATCTGCTTCTATCCCAGAAGTGCAACAGCCTATTTCTGATAGTGAACCACCTGAACCATTTGTGCCATACATAGCTACTGACGAAGCCGTGGAAAACGGATCACAGGTACTCATCTTTGATACCAAAGATAAACAAAGCGGGGTAGCGTCATATTTTGTGAAAGAGTACTCATTGCCAGTGTTGCGATGGTTTACCCCATGGACGGCAGTAGAGAGTCCGTATGTTCTTGCCGACCAATCACGCAAAAGTACTATTGCAGTGAAAGCGGTTGACGTGTACGGAAATGAACGAATCGCCTATATCTATGCTGAAGAAGGATACATCTACCAAAATATTTTAGTCTCAGTATCTGTCACAGTCGTACTGCTAGTGCTTGGTTGGTACTTCAAAAGAAGGCGTCGACGGTATTCAGTTACTCAACTTGGAAGCGCGTAAATACTCTTGTGCTTAGTCTTTTTTGAGATAAGGACGGTAACAAAACAAACAAAGAGTAGGGCAGGTAACAGGGTATACCCACTAGTAATCTCAAACACAATAATGGCAGCTGTAAGTGGTGCCTGCGCGGCGGCAGCAAATACGGCAGCCATTCCAAGAATAATAATTGGTGTTCCTGATACGGTAAGACCCAGTATCGCAACGAGTTTGATGATAACAGTTCCTACCAACGCCCCAACCAAAAGTAGTGGTGCAAACACACCACCTGAACCACCAGAACCAAGGGTAATACCGGTGGCAATTATTTTAATACTGAGAATAAGCATAACGACTGTAAGTGAGAGATCAGTAATTGATATAGTATCCACCATCAACGGGTAGGTAGCAGGTTCATGGATGTATGGCACGAGTAGTCCGATTACTCCAACGAGAAAACCACCGACAGCTGGCTTAAAAACGTGAGGCAGCGGTGCTTTTGCCCCCAGCAATTTACTAACTGAAAGAGATTTTGAGAACAGGATGGCGGCGATGGCAGCAACAAAAGCGACAATACCTACAATAACGACAGACTCGACACTGTATAAGAAACGTGTGTCAGCTGAAAACCGTAAACCACTGTTATCAAAGAGGACAATTGATAAGAAATGGCTAACAAAAGCGGCAACAGCGACAATTAGAACGGTCTTAATACGTAGTTTGTGGCGGAGGATTTCTATGGTAAATAAAATACCCGCCAGAGGCGCGCCGAAGGTTCCGGCAATACCAGCGGCTGCTCCGGCTGCTAACAACAGCATGCGGTCCATTGGTTGGACTTTGAAAAATTGAGCAACGCTAGAACCAATCGTAGAACCAATCTGGATTACCGGACCTTCTCGTCCAGCCGAACCACCAGAACCAAGGGTGATAGCAGCGGTGATAATTTTTACGGGTGCGACAATTGGGCGAATGGTTCCTTTGCGGTGGGCTAGTGCCTCCATTACTTCAGGCACGCCCTCTCCTTCAGCTTCGCTTACCTTAGCCCATGTAAATATCAAGCCGACCAAGAGGCCACCGACGGTAGGGATAAGTACGCGTTGCCACCACGGAATCGCTGTCAGTGTTTCTAAAAATGTAAGAGACCCATCATAACCGTAGAACAGTGAGGTAGAGGTATGAATAAGCACATGGAATAGTTCGGCTCCGATTGCACCACCAAGACCAATAACCACCGCTAAGAGTAATAAACCAAATACGGTACCTTTTTGAAACCAATGCATATAGGAGTATTGTAGCCTTAAAAAGCCATAATTACCTCTGAAATAAACAATATCTGAATTCGTAGTATACTGTAGGTACCTTATCCATAATTGTTTACCTATGTTCACCTTGTACTACAAACCAACTTGTCCATTTTGTCAGCGAGTACTGCAGATGGCGGAAAATTTTAATATTGAATTAGATTTACGAGATATTTCAGAGAGCGAAGTATTCTTGGCTGAATTACTCGAAAAAGGCGGAGACAAACAAGTTCCATTTTTGATTGATACAGAAAAAGGCGTATCGATGTATGAGTCAAGTGACATCATTGACTATTTCCGTGAAGCAGCAAAAACAACGACTGCTGCTCCAGCCGCAGTAAAGCCGCGGGTACATATCGGTGGATCGACCTGTGTTTCGTGCGAGGGATAGGCTACACCTGTAGGGTAACTAGCGATAGCTAAAAGACGTTGTATAAAGTAAGCAGATATAACACATGACATTTCCAACCATCAATTACAAGTTTAACGGCATTGAAGAAGCGAAATCTTTACCTGTAGTAGTTGAGCAAAAATTCTCACCGCTCGCTAAACTGATTACAGAGGGGGGTAGAGTAACGTGTCAGGTAGAATTTGAGAAGATAACCTCTCATCAACATGGCCGAATTTACCGAGTCGAAGCAAATCTTTCAGTAAATGGTACGCTCTATCGGGCTGAAGCTACTGAACTTAGTTTTGAGGGTGCGATTGATAAGGTGCGTGATGAGCTTGATTCTGAGCTGAGTCGATCTAAGGATAAGCAAGATACCGTACAGAAGCGAGCGGGAAGAATCTTTAAGTCCTTACTCACAAGAGGCTAAGTACACGGTAAAATCAACTTCTTTTTTCCCTTCGGGGATAACCCGAGTCAATGTAAGGGTGTCGTCAGCAAGGGCGGCGCCTTTTACTTTTACACGTTTTCCCTCATAGATGAAAAAGGTATCACCGATACCAGAAAAAGCCTGAATTTTGCAAAATATCTCTCTCGCTTCAATTCCGGTTGGGAGGTTATGAGGATTAATATGAAGCTCACTATCAGTTTTTAGAAATCGCTTGGTGTAGGTGGCGTCCTTATGGTTTTGTTCGGTGGGTGTAAGTGATCCGTCTACCCACTGCAAAATAGTCTCAGCTAATAGTTTGCCACCAAGTTCTGCCAGGTCTCTATCTAGCGCAGTACCTTCAGAGGGCCAAGCGTGAGGCGTGTATGGAACTTGCGCAAGTAGCGGACCATGATCCATCTCTTCATCCATGAGCATAATGCTTACGCCTACCTCATCTGGTCTGTCTTCTAAGATAGCGGTTCGGATTGGACTCATGCCACGAAGTTTAGGGAGAAGTGAGGGGTGGACATTAATGGTGCCGTACTTCGGAAGTTCCAAGAACCACTTGGGAAGAATAAAATTGTACGCAACTACCACAAATAAATCCCACTGTGTATCGGTGATCTCAGTCAGTGATATCTTGTCTTTATATGAATCAGGCTGAAAGACAGTGATATTGTGTTCCTGGGCCCAGACTTTAATGGGAGGAGGTGTAAGCTCAAGACCACGACCACGAGGCCGGTCGGGGTTACAGACAACAAGTTTTGGAGTAAGACCTGCGTTATGGAGCGCCTTGAGTGCGGGTAGACCTAGTGGTTCGCCACCAAAAAACGCAATCTTTAATTCGGATTTATTCATATCTTGTAAAGTATATCACCGGCATACGCTCAGGATGTTTTGAGACAAGGTGAGCTATGGGATGGGCCCCATAGCGCAAGACTCATTGAGATATTTTAAAGCGAAGCGAGAAAATATCCAATGAGTGGACAGCTTCTGTAAGAAGGGAGGAAAAATTTTTGAGGTGTACGTATTTACTAAAGTGCAACGTAGTATCAAGACTTTTCCTGTGTCCGTTTGGCTTGTTCTTTCTCAACCGGCCAACTATCTTCAGCTCTATCAATAAAGAGAGTGCCATCAAGGTGGTCACATTCGTGTTGAATAATCTGCGCGAGTAAGCCACCAGCGCCTCTTGTGTATTTTTTTCCATTTTCATCGTGAGCTTCGAGAGTCACATTGGTATGTCGTCTCACAACTCCGTATAGTTTAGGTACTGAAAGACATCCTTCACCAACGACGTGCGTCTTCTTAGAGACTTTTACAATTCGCGGATTAATAGCAATGATGGTGGGGAAGCGTTCTTCTGGTGAACCGCTTTGATCTTCAATCAAAAACATTCGCTTCGCTACACCAATTTGGGGCGCTGCAATTGCCACCGCTGAAAAACCATCAACCTGGTACTCTTTAATAGCGGTTCGCAGTCCCTTGAGGATTTTTGTTACTGTTCCGTCAGTAAATTCCTCTGGAGTGATTTCTTCAGAAATGGTGTGGAGCGCTGGGTGATTTTGGGCTACTAGCTTTGCCATATACGTCACAATATAGCAAAAAAGGCTGGATTTGCGAAGTAAATTCCTAAACGATTCGCTCAGGATTTATTTCTACCTTCACGTAGGGTGGTAGTTGTCGCACCTGTGACATTGCTTCAGCAAATCGCCCCTTCTCTTCAAGTGGTATGCGCATTAATACATGGCGAAGCGTATGACTTTTAGTGGAGTGAGGATTGGTATAAAACTCCGCCAGAGGTGTCGTGAGGATTTGCTTAATCTCGCTTTCTGATTCTTTTACCACTACTTCAGGACCTGACCACGAAAGGAGAATAAAGGTACTAAATGGCGGATAGAGAAGTTGCTTACGAAGCAGGATTTCATCATCAAAAAACCGTTCAATCGCTCCTTTGCTCGCATACTCGACTAATTGGTCCGGGTCATTTCGGGTTTGAATCAGCACTTCGCGAACGCTACATTCACGCAGCTTCATAATCAGTCTAAAGAGTGATTCGTCTGCTCGCCAGGTTGGGGTACTTCTCGCTGCATCAAGCGAGATAATGGCACTGACAGCAACGCCTTGGTGGAGGTGTGGTAGTGCTACTTGTGTTCCAATTAAAATTCCGCCTTTTTTACTAAAGAACTCTCGAACCACTTTTTCAACTTTTTGGGGAGTAGGGGCGGTACTGTGATCAAGGAGGGTTACATCAGTGTGTGGGAAGAGGTTTTTCCATTCGTCATACACCTGCTGTATTCCAATTCCTCGTTCTTTTAGTCGCCAAGAACCACAGTTATCGCAGGTGTCAGCTGCGCGGACACGTTTCCCTGATGTACTTGAAACAAACCAACGCTCTTCAGTATCATTCTTTACCGTCCGGATGAGCGAATACGGTGTATGAGAATCTGGACACCGAAAGATATACCCACAATCAATGCAGGCTACCACCGGGGCTAGGCCGCGTCTCGCGCTGTACAAAAAGACATGACCTTTTGCTTCAAGTGCGGTGGTGACACTCTTGATAAGGGCTGGTGAAAACAGTTGGAAGGGAACTTCGCTGCTTGGTTTATCATTTTGCTTAACAACGTGAACAGGCGCAGAAAATACGAGCCGTTTTACCTCCTCCCCGTAT
Organism: bacterium; assembly: GCA_027487145.1. Classification (GTDB taxonomy): domain Bacteria; phylum Patescibacteriota; class Minisyncoccia; order Phycocordibacterales; family UBA918; genus OLB19. The sequence continues at coordinate 19,412 of JAIYEC010000069.1, forward strand.
GTAAAATAGGTATCGGCTCGTCGTTTAGCTTCTTCTTCAGTACGAACTACCGTATCACCTAAAATAATGCTTGCTCCTTGAGCTTTGGCGTACGTGATAAGAGCATCACGGTGGTCTAGATACGGTCGAGTTCGGTCAATGTAGTGTGCGCTCGCTGATTGTTCGACAATGACACTCGTGATGTCTCCGCGACCGCAGTACGCATACGGAGGGGTGGTGATAATCAGTTTAGAGAATTTTGTATCCTCTAAAGCTTCTGTCATCTGCTGATAGGTTTTTTTACTTGGGGTAGCGGTGAGGGTGATGATTCTGTCTAGAATACCGTGTCCTAACTCTCGCTTTGCGTACATGACATCTGTGCTTGTTGGTACTACAAATAAGACCGAACCGCGTTTAGCGAAGGTGCTTCTAATGTGACTTTGATAACTGCGATACCGCTCATCAAGACGAGCCATCAAAATTTGTGGTGTCGTCTCTTCTTGGTGAATAACAGCAGTACTGTCTTTATAGGTTCGAAGACCATTTCTAATATCTGAAGGAAGGAGGGTGAAGAGAATTGAGCCGAGTGATGCGGGATATCGCTCACTGAGTTTTAGGGCGGTATCTCGAATAGCTTGAGGGACAACACCGGTCGCTTCTTGATTTGGAAGTTTTCGTAATGAGAAGGTGGCTGCCTTAAGCGCGGTTTTGGCGGTGCCGACCGTGGTCACGTTGGTAACTATGGCGTGTTTACTTTTTCCGCGAATCGGAACTTGGAGGAATGTCCCAATCTCATACGAAATACTTGAGTAGTAGGAGAGTGACTCAAGGTGGGTGCCGCGGATGAGAGGAATCACTTCAATGACGTACATGAGGGTAGTATAGCAATAAATAAGAAACTGAGCTTGGGGAAGAAAAAACTATAATCAGCTAAAATGCACCTATTAATAGGTGCATTTTAGCTTAGAAAATCAGTAGATTGGGCGGACGCTATCAAGGATAAGCGGCACCAGCCTCAGGCCTTGCCTGGGGCTGGTGCCGCTAAAACTCATCAAGATAGCTAATATTGGCTCCCAGGGTCGTGAGGCGTTCGACGAGCTTCTCATAGCCACGATTGATGCTGTAGATATTTCGGAGGATCGAGCGACCTTCGGCACCGAGCATAGCGATAAGAAGAATGGTAGCTGGTCTGAGGGCTGGTGGGCAGACAAGTTCGTTAGCGCGTAACTTGCTTGGTCCGGTGATGTAGATTCGGTGTGGGTCTGCCAAAACGGTGTCGCCGCCGAGCTTATCAAGCTCAGTAAAGTAAATAGCTCGCTTTTCGTACATCCAGTCATGAATGAGGGTTTGACCATGTACCTGGGTTGCGATAACAGCAAAGAACGGCAAGTTATCAGCGTTGATGCCAGGGTACGGGCGAGAGTGAATTTTTTCAGATACGGCAACGAGTTTTGATGGCTTTGTGGTGATATCAACTAGCTTCACTTGTCCATTCTTGCCAAGGTACGGTTTGCTCTGCGTATACTTAAAGCCCATTTTCTTAAGGGTAAGGAGCTCAAGTTCAAGAAACTCAATCGGGCAGCGGGTAATGGTAAGGCTCGAATTTGTCACAATCGCTGTGGCCAAGAAGAACATTGCGTCAGTCGGGTCTTCTGCCAGATGATACTCAATATCTTTTTTGATTTCTTTTACACCGGTAATGGTGAGGGTGGTGGTTCCAACACCTTCAATAGTGACACCAAGATGTTGCAGGAATACACACATTTCTTGCACCATGTAGTTAGCCGAGCAGTACTTAATAGTGGTTGTTCCACTCGATAGGGCAGCTGCCATGAGGGCATTTTCTGTTACCGTATCTCCTGACTCATAGAGAATAATCTCACTCGGTCGCTTGTGCTTCACTGCCACTTTGTAGGCATCATCAGTTACTTTGATATCAACTCCAAATTCTTCCAGGGCGTAGAAATGAGGGCGGACAGTTCGACTGCCGAGTTTACAACCACCTGATTGTGGAAGGGCAAACGTACTCATCCGGTGAATCAGTGGTCCGATAAACATCACAATGCTCCGAGTTCGTTTGGCTGCTTCAATATCAATCTTAGTGAGATCAATCTTCGCTGGAGGAGTAATTTTCATCATGTTTTTACTCCATTCGATTTTTACGCCGATACTCTCAAGTACCTCAACTAATCGATGTACTTCCTCAATGCGAGGCATGCCGTAGAGGGTAGTCGTGCCTTTATTTAAGAGAGATGCACATAACAAACCGACGGCTCCATTTTTTGAGGTATTGGTCTGGATGGTACCGGCTAGTTTTTTACCACCAGTAATTTGCACGTTGACCGTTCCGGGAGAAAGAGTGATGAGGTTTTTACCGAGCGCTTTACCGATACGCTTGAGCATGTCAGCACTCACATTTTGTTTACCACTTTCGATGCGAGCAATCGCGCTTTGGGTTGTCTTGAGCTTTTTAGCTAAGTCAGTTTGAGTAAGACCGAGAGTTTCTCGTACGTCCGCAATGCGGGTTCCAATATCTTGCATATGGGATGAGTATAGCAGATATGCTATGTCGTATGGATTTACCCCTGGGTATAGTATTTTGTGATACTATACTGCCACGTATGTTTGCGTCTTTAACGCCCAAAATTGGTATCGATCTTGGTACCACCAGTATCCTGGTGTTTGTTCCCGGCCAGGGGATTGTTCTTAATGAACCGTCAGTGGTAGCTATTTCTGAGAATAACGAAGTATTGGCGGTTGGGAGTGAAGCCAAGGCTATGATTGGCCGAACGCCTGATAGTATCCGAGCCTACCGGCCTATGCGCGATGGTGTTATCGCTGACTATAAAGTGACCGAAGCCATGTTGCGCTACTTCCTGAAGAAATCAATGAGTAAGTACAGTCTCTTTCGTCCGGATGTAATGGTTTCAGTACCAGCGGGCGTTACTTCAACTGAGCGTCGAGCAGTGGTGGAAGCTGCCATGCGAGCTGGAGCAAAAAATGCCTTTGTCGTAAAAGAACCAATTCTGGCAGCGATTGGCGCAGGAGTACCTATTTATGAACCACAAGGACACATGATTGTAGATATGGGAGGCGGTACTATCGACGTTGCTGTAATTTCTCTCGGTGGCATTGTGGCGGCCAACTCCGTAAAGTGTGCCGGTAACCGAATCGACACGGCCATTATCGATTACGTCAAAAAGACTCGTAATCTTGCGATTGGAGAAAAAACGGCTGAAGATATTAAAATTGGCGTTGGTTCAGCCTTACCACTTGAAGAAGAACTTACGATGGAAATCAAGGGTCGTGATATGTTGTCAGGCTTGCCTCGCACGACCGAGATTAAGAGTAATGAAGTTGTTCGTGCTACACAGAAAGAATTGAAAGAGATGATTAAAGCCATTAGAGATGTGTTTCAAGAGACACCACCTGAGCTCGCCGCAGATATTATTGATGGAGGAATTATTCTTACGGGCGGTACCTCACAGCTTCGTAATTTCCCAGAACTCATTAGGCGTCGAACTGGCGTGAAGGCCCGGGTCGCAGACCAGGCCCTGTTTTGTGTGGCGAAAGGGACGGGGACAGCGCTTGAACATCTTGATGTCTACAAGCGCGCCGTACTCGCGAAGCGGTAACGCGTTTTAATAAGTACTCATCTACTTCGTTACTTTCACAAAAAATATTTTCAATGTACAAAAAAGTACACCTCAAATATTTTTTGCTCAGCGCCTCGTATCTAAGCACTTATTAAAACGCTTGAATGTACCACTCTAATCATTAAGAATGTACTTTCATACGTTACTCAGATTATTCGCGTTACAACGTGACTGCGCCTGGGTGTGGTTAAGAGAGACCTGCTTTTACAGTTGTCTCTAGTACAATACAAATAATGTACGAAGGAGTTCCAAAACAATTTTCATCTCCCGATGAGGAGATTGAGTATTTGCGTAGGCGTATCGCTGAACGTGAGCGAGAGTTACTTTCGCGGACTCCAGAGATTGATCGAGCTGATGTTGAGACCATCGGTAAACAAGAGATAAATCAATATGTCAGTTTTACCCCGAAACTGGTACTTGATAAAAATTATCAAATCTCAGATGAAGAGCTACGACACTCAACTGAACTTTTAGAGCTCTCACATGATCCTGCCGAGGATATTATGAGAAAAAAAAAAAAAAAAGGGGTACGAAACGCTCTTTCGGTTCTTGAGTCTACCCAAAATGCCTTTGTGGTTGATGAGGTACATCGTCGTTTAATTGAGTATATTAGGGGTGGGGCACAATTGGCTGACCTCAAAGAAGGTCTTCCGGTTTGGCACTTGCTTCATATGACGCTCTACGAGATCACCTTACCTGCTCGCAAAAATGCTGAAGACGGCGCTAAAGATTTCACGCGTCTTATCGGCATGATGGAACAACTTTTTTCTGGTTTGCGGACGCTTGGTGCAGCTCGGATGGGGAATCACTTTGTCCTTGAAGTGGCAGTAGCTGACCAAAGTGACGACATTGTGTATTACGCCTCTGTTCCAAATGAATACGCGCAATTATTTGAAAAACATACCTTGTCGCTCTTTCCGCACGCTATCTTAACTATCCAGCCACATGACTACAATATCTTCGTAGATAGTGGTACCACCTTGGTGACAGAAGTGGGTCTAAAAAAACACCCAATTTACCCACTCAAGCAGCTTGAGACTTTTAGTGGTGATCCGTTTGCGACAATTTTAAATGCCTTTTCAAAGATTGAACGTGAGGGTGGGGGAGCTGCGCTTCAATTTGCCATTCGGTTTCCTGACAAGAAGTATCATGAGACCTATGAATCTATTATTAAAGAAGTAGAGAAGGGAACGAAACCGCAGGAGGCAATTGATCGAAGTACTATGATGGGTGAGTTCAAGAACACCGTCACAGGTTTACTTTTTTCTGGAGGTGCCAAACCAAAAGAATCAACTCTTGAGCCTAAAACCATAGACTCGCGAGCGATTGAGTTATTCCGACAAAAAACAACAGCCGAAATTGTTGAAGTTAATATTAGAATGGTAGTTTCTGCTAAAGAAGAACGGAGGGCCGTTCAAGTTCTTTCTGAACTTGAGTCAACCTTCCATCAATTTGGTCAGGTTGATGCAAACTCATTCACCTTTAATCGAATCCGCAGCGGCGCGGTGCGAAAGGCTGCTAAGGCTTTTGCCTTTCGTGAATTTAGCCAAAAATCAGCTTTACCTCTGTCGCTTAAGGAGCTCTCTGCGGTTATTCACTTTCCAGAAGATGGTCTTGATTCAACCCCGCAGTTTAAGCAATCGACGTCAAAAACTGCTCCAGCGCCTAATGACATGCCAACCACTGGGTCTATTTTGGGTATCAATAAACATCGTGGGGCAGAGAAGCCAATCTACCTTACCGAGAAAGACCGCATGCGACATTTTTATGTCATCGGACAGACTGGAACCGGTAAGTCGAAATTCCTCACCAACCTCATCAGTCAGGATATTAGAGATGGTGCAGGCGTGTGTTTTATCGATCCACACGGCACAGACATTGAAGAGGTGTTAGGGTCTGTTCCGCCTGAACGAGAGCAAGATGTTATCTATTTTGATCCGTCTCGGACTGACCGAGTGGTTGGTCTCAATATGCTGGAGTACGATGTCACAAAACCAGAACAAAAAACCTTCGTCGTAAATGAGCTGTTTTCAATTTTCCAAAAACTCTATGGTGCCAACCCTGAATCAATGGGTCCTATGTTTGAGCAGTACTTCCGTAATGCCACCATGCTCGTGATGGAAGACCCAGAGAGCGGAAATACACTGATGGATATTTCGCGAGTGATGGCTGATGCTCGGTATCGCCGACAGAAATTAGAAAAATGTACTAATCCTGTAGTCGTACAGTTTTGGCGAGAAATTGCTGGTAAAGCAGGTGGGGAAGCATCGCTGGAAAACATTGTGCCGTACATTACGTCAAAAATTGATCCGCTTACCGCCAACGACTACATTCGACCAATTATCGGCCAGCAAAAATCATCTTTCAATTTCCGCCAGTTGATGGATGAACGGAAGATTCTGTTGGTCAATCTTTCAAAGGGTCGTCTTGGCGAACTAAACGCTAATCTCATTGGAATGATCTTTGTTGGAAAGATTCTCATGGCTGCGCTTTCACGAGTGGATGATCCGACGGCAAGCTTCGCACCGTTCTACCTCCACATTGATGAGTTCCAAAATATCTCGACCCCGTCAATTGCTTCCATTTTGTCTGAGGCCCGTAAGTATAAACTTGGACTTGCTGTGGCTCATCAGTACATTGCCCAACTTGATCCAGTCATTAGAGATGCGGTATTTGGAAACGTAGGTTCGATGGCGGTATTTCGAGTTGGAAACGAAGATGCCCAAGCTCTTGAGAATCAGTTCCATCCCGTATTTTCAGTTCATGATATTATGAACATTCCTAATTTTAATGCGTACGTGCGAGTCCTCGCCAACGGTGTGCCGACACAACCATTTAGTATAGCTACCTTACCGCCAATTCACTCAGATCCGGTAAGAGCAGCTCAGCTGATGCAACTCAGTCTTTCTCGATATGGTCGGGCACGCTATGAAGTTGAGGCTGAAATTCAGGCACGCTACCAAAAACCGGTGATACCGCCGCCAATTCCTACGGGGATGATGTAGAATACAGGTAATACTGTATGAATGAGACAGAAGAGAAAGAATTATCTATCGATACTCCTGCGGGGCTGCAAGAATTTTTGCGGTTTATTGAAGATGTCTACAGCGATTTTGTCGTGGCACTACAGCAAACAGCTGGCGCGGAAGTCTTGGTCAGTGGCGATTTGCTAGCGGTTGAAACCGCCAGGCACAAAGCGCAGGAGCTGGTGGCGCACCACTCTAAGGTTCTTGATTTTGGCGGCGAGATTTTCCAAGAAGATATTACCGAGTTACAGTCACTGTACGACACTATTGCTTCAGCTCATGATCGAATTGTTACTCCTCAGCATCATCCTGCCACCACACACGATGCCTACGAGGTACTCGAAGATGGTCTCACAGGAATCGATTCAACACTTGATCGCGCGAAACTCTTAGCGATTCACGCTGATGAGCTCGTGTATGAGTTTAGTGAACTTGAAACTGCGAAAATTACTACCCCAGAACTGAAGTTAGGAAAGTTACTATACGAGCAATTAAAAGCCACCGCTGCAAGCACGGTTATGAAAGTGCAAGAGATTGAGCGAGCAACCGCCTTTGGTGTGTCTGGTGATATTATTGCTGTGGCGCAAAGGGTTGATCAAGAACTCGATACATTGACCCAAACACTGGAGCAACTTCAAAAGAGTCTTTTGCGGTTTTTTGAAACAGATACGTTTACCGATCAGGTTCCAGAGCGAAAAGATGCGCTCGAAGCAATGAGAAAAAACGAACGCGCGGCTAAGTTGTTTGACCAACCTTCTTTTTTCACTGGCGTAGTAAAAGAAGTACTCAAAGAACCAAGAAATCGATCGATTCTGCAAGCTCGGTACAGTTCGCCGGCTGCATTTGAAGCAGCTCTCAAACGAGAGGTGTATCGGGTTGAAGCACCCTCTAAATTAGACGCTCTTCTGGGAATTAAACACGAAAGTGCTTTTGCGTTTTTAAAGGGTATGACACTGTCAGCTATTGATTCGTTTGATTCTCAAGCTCGCGAAACAATCAGGGCGACTCTGGCAGAAAAAAATATCCCATACGAAACGTACATGGCGTGGATGCAAGCCATGCCATACCTTGAGTCTTATGTAGAAGCACATGACGATATGACATTCATTGAACTATTTGTCCGTAGTGAAATTGAAATGCTATCGATTGAAATAGAAACGGCTCGTAATTCACAGGGTGTTCATAACTGATAGTCATATTACTTTCAAAAAGAGTGTTATCATATTCGTATTATGGTGAATGTTGGTTCTTTGCCCGTGGTGGGAGATAGGCTCTTTGATTTAGATACACAAGCAGGTATCACTGCGGTGCTATTAGCAGTTCGTGCCAGTGATTTGCCAGTAGCTGAAAAAAATGAATTACGAGATCTCGTCTTCCTCTATACCAATGGTGGGAGAGATCAAAGTGTACGATTAAGTCTTGAACAAAAGATCACTACCGCTGGGCTCGTACCAACAACACCTAAAAAAACTTCCGTCGCAAATCAGGAACCAAAACGTGAACTACCGACGATTGGGACATTTCGAAGTGCTCCTTCGTTCTCGGTTCCAGTTGTGCCAACTCCAGAGGTTGTCGTAAAGCCAGTCGTTGAGCCAGCTCCTGTCGTTCAGTCTGCACCTGTTTACTCTTCTATTCCAGAACCAGTACCGGTAAAGCCCGCTCCACTTTTTTCGCAACAACCCACTGTTTCTGTAGGAGAAGTTGAGTCGCTCCATGAGGACGTCCAGGTGCCACCAGTGGCAATGCCAAAAGCCGACCAACAACAATATCTTGATCGAATTCGCGAGATAAAATCCCTCGTCAACGAAAAGGTTGGAAACCCGGTTAATTTAGTTGATATCAACAATGAAGTTGGGCGAGAATACATGAGCGCTCTTTTGGATGCAATGAAGCGCATCAATAGTGGTATGTCTGCAGACAGTGCGATGGTTCGTCTTGAGGCGGCGTACCAAGCGGTAGAAGATACACTGCGAAGTGTGGGGTCTGAAGTTGTTCCGCCTAAGATGGAGGCAGAGGTGGCTCCTGCTCCGGTAGTAGAGGAAGCGTATGTTGCACCGGTACCACCACCAGCCCCACTGCCTGTGTATGCTGCGCCAACACCTCAGCCAGTCATTCCTGCACAAGCACCTACTCCTTCGTACCAACCCGTAGTTGCGCCAACTCCTGCGTATGAGCCGCTTTCGCAGTACCAGTCACCAGCTGAGTCAGTCGTACCGCCGACAAAACACGTTGAACCAGTAGCTGTTGTGCAGCCGGTTGTACCAATGCCTAACTATAATCAGACACCAACGACACCTACCGTTCACTCTCCAGTACCACATTCGTTCTCATCTCTTGCTGATATGGTCCAACAGTCTCACGCTCAGTCAGGACTACCAGTAACCCCGGCGACAAGTATGCCACTTCAGTCTGGCGACCCACTTCTCTCAGTACAGGTTGAAGAAGGTCTCACTCAACTTCTTTCAGAGTGGTCAATCTTCAAGAAGAGTGGCATCTTTGGTACTGGTCCGAAAGGTCGCGAACATCCCCTCTATAAAAAAATGGCAGAGTTACAGATCCCTTTACTCTTAGCTGGTAGATTTGAAGGCGCAACCCAAGAAGTCCGACAAAGTCTCACTGATTACATGAATGGGTGGCGATATGAGCAAGGTCTTATTTACGAAAAAGGTGAGACGTTTGAACACTATCTGAGGCGGGTTATACGACACATCCTTGACCAGCAAGCGCGATAGAACGCCTTCAAAATCCTCCAATACTTCGTTGCTTTCACAAAAGTTTCTTTCACTGTACACCAAGTACACCTCAAGAAACTTTCTTTCCTTCTTACAGAAGCTGTCTACTCATTGGATATTTTCTTGCTTCGCTTTAAAATATCTCAATGAGTCTTGCGCTATGGGGCCTATCCCATAGCTCACGCCTTGTCTTGAAGCATTTTGAAGCGTTCTAGAAAACAAATTTTGACATCGACGGCAAGAGAGATACATAATAGATAGTATGACATCCCATCATGCTGTTTTGCTCAGCACAGAGCTTCCGTTACTATTTGAACCAGAACATGTTCCGAGTTTGGTTTATAAAGAACCGCAGTGTGGTATTGATTTAGTTCGTACCCTTATTTCGGCCGCTTATCGTCGCCCCGCAGGAGAAGAGACGGAGCAACTCATCATGGTCGCGACAGAATTTATCACAGAGGAAGCGCAGCAGGCACTTTTAAAAATAATTGAAGAGCCGCCACTTTCAACTAAGTTCTTGTTTGTGTTGCCGCAAGGATATTCGCTTTTGCCAACACTAGAGTCTCGGTTTGAAAGACAGACAGCTGGAGGTACACAAGTTGATCAGTCGGTATTTCAAGCCTTTTTGACTGCCACGTACGCACAGCGGCTGTCAGCTATCGAAGACGCAGCCAAGAAAAAAGACCACCTCTGGCAGATGGCGATTAAACGGGGATTGCTTTCATACGTACAAACAGCTCGAACTAATCTGTCATATGATGTAATTCGGGAGCTAGAGTATGTTGGACGACTACTTCTCACCCGCGGCGCTTCAAACAAATTCCTCTTAGAGCATCTGGCGCTCACGTTGCCAGCTTAATATTACGACAAAAAAATGCTACACTGCTATACATAACAGTTTTTCATCGTATGGAACAAGCAGTCAAAGCAAAATTACAAGAAGTGAACGAGTGGCTCCAAAAAGAGTACGCGGGTATTAGATCGGGACAGGCTAACCCGCTCTTACTGGATAGTATCCGGGTAGAGAGTTACGGAACCTTCGTACCAGTCAATCAGGTAGGTAGTGTTAACATTGAAGATGCTCGAACGCTTCGTGTGAGTGTGTGGGACAAGGGAGCTGTTTCAGCTATTGAAAAAGCCGTCCGTGACGCAGACCTGGGAGTCTCTACCGCTGCTGACTCAGATGGTATCCGAATTATCTTCCCAGAACTTACAACTGAACGTCGGGCTCAACTCTTGAAGTTGGCTAAGTCAAAACTCGAAGATGCTCGCATTTCAGTCCGGGCTGTCCGTGATGAGTTCATGAAGACTATCGATAAACAACAAAAAGATGGTGAAATCAGTGAAGACGAAAAATTCACCTTAAAAGAGAAGATTCAAGGACAGGTAGACAATACTAATCGATCGCTCGAAACAATTTTTAATCATAAAGAAGTCGAACTTCAAAAATAACTATGTCTATTCTTCTCTTTATTCTCGTTCTCTTTGTACTTGTTTTAGTGCATGAGTGGGGACACTTCATCACTGCTAAGAAGACCGGCATGCGGGTTGATGAGTTTGCTATCGGCTTTCCGCCAAAGTTATTTGGGATCAAGAAAGGGGAGACTACCTACAACTTCAACCTCTTGCCAATTGGTGGTTATGTAAAAATTTACGGAGAAAATCGTGAAGAAGGCGAAGAGCCGACAACTGATAGCGCTCGTGCGTTTCATGCGAGGCCAAAGTGGGCTCAGGCAGTAGTGCTTTTGGCTGGTATCACCATGAATATTCTCTTTGCGTGGTTTTTATTCTCAGTGACACTGATGATTGGTGTACCACAAGCCGTCGATGAAGGGACTGCTACAGAGAAGGCTACACTCATTGTTGCCGGGACTCTTAAAGATGCGCCGGCTGACGGAGTACTCCCAGTTGGAGCAGAAATCATTAGTGTTTCAGCCGGCGATCGTTCTCTGACACAACCATCTCCAGCCAGCTTTAGCGAGTTTATTAGCAGCACCGGTGAAAATCCCGTAATGGTTTCCTTCGTACATGAAGGAAAAGAGGAGTCAGTAGCTGTCCTACCAAAGACCGGTTTGGTTGCTGACGCTCCGGAGAGGGCCATTATTGGTACATCGCTCGCCTTTATAGAGACAAAACAATTAGGTATTGTGTCGGCCGTTATTGAAGGTGCAAAGATGACAGTACAGGGAACCGTCGGTATCGTATCTGGTCTTTATACACTCATTGCTCAATCTATAGAGGGGACGGCCGATTTTGCTTCGGTCGCTGGTCCGGTCGGAATTGTCGGTATGGTGGGTGACGCTGCCTCATATGGTCTGACGCCACTTCTCACCTTCACCGCTATTATTTCACTGAACTTGGCAGTAATTAACTTACTACCATTTCCAGCTCTTGATGGCGGACGACTGCTGTTTGTTGCGATTGAAGCGGTGACTCGAAAAGAAATTCCACCAGCGTGGACAGGTTGGACTAATTTGATAGGGTTTGCGCTTCTGATGCTATTAATGGCTGCCGTTACCTTCAACGACATCAGTCGGCTTCTATAAATCACCCCATCTGCGTCGTTGTGTTCATTAAAAATTCTTTCAATGTACAGTAAGTACACCTCACAAAATTTTCTGCTCGCGACGCGCATCTCCGATACTAAGTTAAGTCTTTTAGCTTAGTATAAATACCAACTCCTATGATAAAAGAAAATGCAAAAATATATGACATTAATAAATTTCCCAAAGACTGGGGTATTATTGTATTCCCAATTTCAATGAGCCGTATAGCAAACGCTCAGTCTCCAGAGGAATGTATTAAGGCACTAGGATTCTTTTTGGAAAAGATTCAGACAAACAGAGTGGGTGCTAATTTCGTTTATTCTGAAGGGTTATATATGAATTTTGAGGAGAAGGCTTATGAGACAAAAAATAAATTTGCACAGGACTCAATTAGTCATATGCAAGGAGTACGAAACCTGGTCGCAAAAAATCATTGGCGTTTTCAGATTGACCACGCATTTAGTTTTCAGGCATGGTTTCAAATGTATCTTGCATACAAAGATTTTATCAGTGCTATGAAAACAGTTCGAGCTTTGTATGATAATGACGTTACTTTTCAAAAAGTTGTGGAGCTTGACGCAAGATCAGTTGGGCGACTATTGGACGAAAAACAATTAAACTTTTTTCTTGAAGAATTTACTTTTACATATTTGCTTATTAATAGAGAGTTACGATTAAGTAATGAATTTGTAAATGATAGGGAACAGTGGGTATTAGAGGTGTATCCCGGAAAGCCTTTATTGGGTCAGGCATACTTAGTCCAGCAAGATCCTTTAAAAATAAATGATGATTCAAATCCATATAAAGGCCAATATAACCTTCTTACAAATAAGTTTATACCGTACTCAGAATTTGGCTTTGAGCTTTAATTTATCAACAATGCTAGAATCACACTTATAAAACAACGATATGCGACAATCACACTTATTTACAAAGACTCGAAAGGAGGCACCAGCTGACGAAGTGGCCAAGAACGCTCAGTTACTTATTAGGGCTGGATACGTACACAAGGTAATGGCTGGGGTGTATGCCTACACACCACTGGGGCTTCGTGTACTTGAGAACATCAAGCAGATTGTGCGTGAAGAAATGAATGCTGTTGGCGGGCAAGAACTCATCATGACAAGTCTTCAGCCTAAAGATGTCTGGGAGGAGACAGGTCGCTGGAGCGATGAGACTGTTGATGTGTGGTTTAAGACAAAACTACAGGATGACACTGAGCTTGGGTTGGCATGGTCACATGAAGAGGCGATTGTCTCAATGATGGCACAGTATGTACACAGCTACAAAGATTTGCCAATTAGTGTCTACCAATTCCAAACGAAACTTCGCAATGAGCTTCGAGCCAAAAGCGGAATTATGCGTGGTCGTGAGTTTGTGATGAAAGATATGTACTCTTTGCACGCTACCAAGGAAGATATGGACGAGTATTACGATAAGGTTGTAGAAGCCTACAAGCGAATCTACGAGCGGTTAGGTGTCGGCGCAGATACATTCGTTACCTTCGCTTCCGGTGGTGCCTTCACAAAGTTTAGTCATGAATTCCAAACACTTTGTGATGCTGGAGAAGATGTGCTTTACATAGACAAAGACAAGACAGTAGCAGTAAATGAGGAAGTACTCGACGACGCAATAGCAGAGATCGGTATTTCAAAAGACGAGCTATCGCCAACGAAGACTGCTGAAGTAGGAAACATCTTTAAGTTCGGTACTGAGAAAGGTGAACAAATGAATGTAACCTTTAAAGATGCAGACGGTATGGATAAACCAATCTACCTCGCTTCTTACGGTGTCGGTATTACTCGCGTGATGGGTGTATTGGTGGAGAAGTTTGGTGATGATAAGGGTCTGGTGTGGCCTGAGGCAGTGGCAGCATACAAAGTGCATTTGGTTGGACTCAATCTAGAAGATGCGGAAATAAAAGATTGGGCGGACGGCGTCTATACGAACCTAACCAAAGCCGGAGTTGAGGTGCTCTATGATGATCGAATTGAAGCTCGAGCTGGGGAGAAGTTCTCTGATAGCGATCTCCTTGGTGTGCCATATCGAGTGGTTGTTAGTAAAAAAGGAAAAGAAAACGGTCAATTTGAAGTCGTAACACGTGCTACGGGTGAAGTGCGACAACTTACCGAAGAGGAACTCTTTACTGATTTTTCTTAGTCTAAACTCACAAAGTTCCTACAAATATACACCTATTAATAGGTGTATATTTGTAGGCGGTCAGTTTATACTTTATTTATGACAAGGATTTCTAAAAATGCAGTCGAGGATAGTGAAGATTATAAGTTTGCATATAAGCAACTATCTAGGTTTCTTGCTGGTCTGCAGGATAAGAACGCACATTTCTTTATCGACGAGCTTCTTAGTGAGTCAGAACAAGTGATGTTAGTGAAGCGATTTACAGCCATCTACCTCTTTCAAGAAGGACATAATCCATATAGGGTCAGCCAGATGATCGGTGTTAGTGAATCCACTGCCCAGAGATTGCATCATGGTTACAGAGAGGGGATCTATAACAATTTACTCAAGTGCATTAAAAAATCGGAAAAAGCTGAATTTTTAACAGTACTTCAAGACTTTCTTTTGTCGAAAGCGGATGCCAAAGCGAGAACAAGACTTCTTAAAAAAGCTCTCTAAATACACCTATTAATAGGTGTATTTAGAGGTGTCTGGAATAAATTTTGCTACCAAGCTGTGAGCATAGTACAATACCTTTAAATGAACGTTTTTACGCGACAATGGAGCGGGCTGCTTTCAGCGGTCTCAACTGACATGGCGATTGACCTGGGAACGGCCAATACCTTGGTGTATGTAAAAGGAAAAGGGATTGTGCTCAATGAGCCAACGATTGTTGCAATAAATAAGAAAACTGGACAGCTGGTGGCAGTCGGAAACGATGCTAAAGTAATGCTGGGGCGCACTCCGGCTCATATTGAAGTAGTGCGACCGCTGGTTGATGGAGTAATTTCTGATTTTGAGGTGACCGAAGAAATGTTGGCATACCTTATTGGTAAGGTCCGAAGTGAAATGAAAACACTGGTGGCACCTCGGGTGCTGATTGGTGTGCCATCAGGTATTACAAACGTAGAAATGCGAGCAGCACACGACGCTGCTAAAAACGCCGGCGCACGTGATGTTTTCTTGATTGAAGAACCAATGGCCGCTGCTATTGGTGCCAAGCTGCCGATTGGAAAATCAGTTGGAAGTATGATTGTTGATATTGGTGGTGGTACAACTGATATCGCTATCATTTCACTCAATGGTCTCGTTGTTTCAAAGAATCTTCGGATTGCCGGCGACCATCTTAATGCGTCAATTGTTTCTTACATCAAAGATCAGTTCAAAGTACACGTTGGAGAGAAAACCGCTGAAGATGCCAAAATAGCGCTTACGGCAATCACAAACACGCAGACAGGAGGCAAGGATTTGGTTGTTCGAGGTCGTGATGTGGTAACAGGCTTACCTCGCGAAGTAGTTATCACTGATAGTGATGTCAGGGATGCGGTAGCGGGCCATATTGATACGATTGTAGAAAATGTACGCGCCGCCCTTGAGGTGACTCCGCCTGAGGTTTTGGCAGATATTATGCAGCGAGGAATCCACCTTTCAGGCGGAGGAGCACTTATTCCGGGTCTGGCGTCGCTGCTTGAACATGCCCTTGCGGTGCCAGTAATTGTTGTCCCTGATCCACTTCGAGCTGTTATCCGAGGTGCTGGAATTGTGGTTGAAGATCTCGATGTATACAGCGAAATTCTCTTAGATCATGAAGCTTCATTCCAGACACACTTCTAAAAAAAGCAAGCGGACACAACAGATTGTTCGTGTAGTGGTTATTTCAGTGGCATTGGTATGTTTTGGTTTAGTAGTTCCTAGGCTTTTTTCTCTTGCCGGGAAGATAGTTATGGCACCAGTGCACTCAGTGCATACGTGGATCCAGACCTCTGATTCAAGACTTCCACAGTATTTTCGTGACAGATCTGAGTTGATTAATCGGATTGCTGAGCTAGAGCAAGCGGTGGCAATTGCGTCTGGGACAGACTTAACGCAACAGAGATTGTACGAGGAAAATCAGTGGCTTCGTCAGCTGCTTGGTGTACAAAATGATAGTCGAGTGGCAGCCGCAGTGATTGCAAGACCAGGACAATTACCATATGACTATCTGCAGATTGATCGTGGGACGATTGACGGTATTCAAGCTGGTGCACCAGTGTATGTCGGAAAAGACAACGTGATTGGGGTAGTTACCAGCACGACGGAACGGTATTCATTTGTTGAGTTATTTACTACGCCTGGATTTTCTACCACTGCATTTATTAGTGGCGCAAATGTTATGGCGACGATTGATGGTCACGGAGGAGGGATTGCTCGAGTTCGAGTACCACAAGGAGTACCATTACAGGTGGGGGATTTGGTTCACTTGCCAAGTCTTGATCCTGGGGTATTTGGTCGGGTAGCGTACCTTGAAAATGAACCATCTCAACCAGAACAGTTTGGATACATCGCCCTCTCGCAGCCAGTTTCAAGTTTGCACTATGTATCGGTAGGGAAAGAAGTGATTCATCCAAGCGAACCGCCGGTGATTGAAGAAAGAGTGCGGGCTGTTATTACCCAAG
Organism: bacterium; assembly: GCA_027487145.1. Classification (GTDB taxonomy): domain Bacteria; phylum Patescibacteriota; class Minisyncoccia; order Phycocordibacterales; family UBA918; genus OLB19. The sequence goes on from JAIYEC010000069.1 coordinate 35,964, forward strand.
CGATGAACATCAATACGGCTCAGTTAAATCTCGCTAGCACTACTATCATTTCGACTTCAACTGCGACAACAACGCCATGATTTTTATTTTATATCTCATTCTTTATATTTTTATCGCAATCTTGATAGTCCAGAATCAACTTTTGTTGGCATTTCTTGCAGTGTTGTTGTTTACCTACTATCGGAGCGCTGTTTGGTTGATACCACTCGGTTTCTTTATTGATGGATATTTTGATGCCTTCTTTTCTGTACCGGTGTTTTCGCTTGCTGCAATTTCTTGGTATGTTGCTTCAGAATTCTTTAAGCCACGATTGCGTGGGTATGTCTCACAATAAGTATGGGAAGACTACGTGATAGATATACTAAGATGGTTGATGTTGAGGAGGTACTTCTTGACGCCTCTAATATTCCTGATTTTAATCAGGGTCGGTTAGAGGGAAAAAGAGAGTTACCAATCAAAAAACAAAGTGTCCGGACGGTGGGCCTCCTATTCTCTTTAATTGCCTGTGTGTTCTTATATCAGGTCTTTACCCTCCAGATTGTCCGCGGTGATGAATTTAAAGAGATAGCTGAACGTAATCGGGTGAATGAGGTACTCATCATTGCCGAGCGGGGAGTGGTGTACGACCGTAACGGAGAGATGGTGGCCTGGAACGAAGCTGATGAGACAGGTGAGTACGATTTTCCGATCCGGGCGTATACAGACAGATTGGGATTAGGTCAGGTGCTGGGGTACGTAAGTTATCCCAAAAAAGATGCCCGCGGCTATTTTTTCCGTACCGATTACTTGGGAAGAAGTGGGGTGGAATTAGCTTTTGATAATAAGCTCAAAGGGACTAATGGTAGTAAAGTTATTGAAGTCGATGCTCTTAGTCAGACAGTTAGTGAATCAGAAATTAACCTGCCACAAAGTGGGGAAGCCTTACATCTTTCAATTGATGCAGAGTTATCCGAAGCAATGTATCAGATTATTGCCTCATCAAGTGAGAAGGCCGGGTTTAGAAGTGGCGCGGCTGCCATCATGGATGTGAAGACAGGAGAATTGTTAGCACTTACTAGCTTCCCATCGTACGATCCTGAGATTATGGCCGATGGTGATGATATTGCGACAATCAACTCATACAACCAAGACGACAGATTACCGTTTCTTAATAAAATTATCGGGGGAGCATATACGCCTGGCTCAATTGTAAAACCGTTTGTAGCGTACGCAGCATTGGAAGAAGGCATTATCAGTCCACAAAAGACAATTATTAGTAACGGGTATCTTCTTGTTCCTAACCCGTACAATCCATCAAATCCCTCTCGCTTTAATGACTGGAAGGCACATGGGGTTATGACGATGCGTGAAGCAATTGCGTACTCATCAAACGTCTACTTCTACATCATCGGTGGCGGGTACGGTGATCAGCCCGGGCTTGGTATCACCAAGATGGCTGCGAACTATCGACGGTTTGGGTTAGGTGAACCAACCGGCATAAATTTAGCGCAAGAACAAGCTGGGATTGTTCCAGACCCGGCTTGGAAGCAAGCAACCTTTAATGATGATTGGCGACTTGGAGACACGTACTTTACTGCTATTGGGCAATTTGGATTCCTTACTACACCGGTTCAGATGTTACGAGCCTACGCAGCACTTGCAAATGGCGGAACACTCCTTACCCCACACGTTGAGAAAGGTGTTGAGGTAGAAGGAAAAGACATTGGTCTTAATCCAAATCATCTCCAGGTCATTCATGAGGGTATGCGTAAGACTGTTATCGCAAATGGTGGGACTGCTCGTGGTTTGGAGAGGAAAGATGTCGCTTTTGCTTCAAAATCTGGTACAGCTGAAGTGGGAGCTGGCAATGCGTACGTTAACTCTTGGTCGGCTGGTTTTTGGCCCTACGAAGAGCCTCGATTTGCGTATATCTTGATGATGGATCATGCACCTCGAAGTAACGCTTTGGGAGCCGGACGAATTATGGGGGATATTGTACAGTGGATGAGCGTGCATCGTCCTGAATATCTTAAGGCTGAGTCAGAATTATCTACAGTAGAGGACGAAGGCGAGTAACCCACCAGCCTGTCCATACAGCAACATTCGCTTACATTTGTCGAGTAGTAAAAGTCGAAAGATACCAAATTCTACTTCACAAAGCCTAGAAGGTTTGTGTAGTGTTATCCACGACAAAGCGAATGTTGTTGTGGGATTGACCTACGCTCGTTGGCACGTATAATGAGTGAAATTTTTACATTATGGATACACAAGCGTTTCTTACCCCAGAGAAGTTCGAAGAATTAAAAAAGGAACTAGACCACCTAAAGACCGTCCGTCGTAAGGAAGTGGCTGAGTCACTTGAGTACGCACGAAGTCTCGGAGACTTGTCAGAAAATGCTGAATACCAAGAAGCTCGCGATATGCAAGCAGCTATCGAGGAACGAATTGGTTACCTAGAAAAGACCATTAAAGAAGCTAAGATTGTTGCTCACGATAAGCACGGTGATGTCGTAGGACTCGGGTCAGTCGTATCAATCCAAAAGGATAAGGATAAAGAAAAGCGAGAATACACAATTGTGGGATCTGATGAAGCAAACATCCACGAACATAAGTTGTCGTATCTTTCACCACTTGGAGAAGCACTGATGGGGAAGAAGAAAGGTGATGAGTTTGAGTTTGAAACTCCGCTTGGAAAGCAAAAGTATAAAGTCTTAAAAGTAGAATAACGGAGAAACTACCACAGCCCTAAATCTGCTTCGTTGTTTCGCCAGAAATTTCGTTCAATGTACAGGCGTACACCTCACAAAATTTTTTAGCTTACGCCTCGCATCTTCAGCACTGTGCTAGTTTTCTAGAAAAGACCGACGCTCACGTGTCGGCCTTTTCTTTTTGTCATTCCTACGCTAGGATAAACGTTACTATGTTTTGGGCAGATACTATTGCTGACGAAGTTGAACGTCGTTATGAAGACCGAATTAAGGCCGGATTGCCTCTGGTAGTTCGTGACGAAAAAACCGCTTCTGGCCGAGTCCATGTCGGGTCTCTTCGCAGTGCCTCAATGCACGCCATCGTCGCAGACGTTCTTCGTAGTCGTGGTCATAACGTGAAGTTCTTATTTGAGATTAATGACTTTGACCCGATGGATGGTATCCCAAGTTACCTTGATACCGAGACTTATGAAAAGTACATGGGAGTTCCGTTGTGTAATATTCCATCACCGGAACCAGGTTTTGATAACTTTGCAGAGTACTACGGGCAAGAATATGTGAAGGTGCTTGATAAGGTTGGTTTTGGTGCGCAGGTGTATCGTGCGAGTGAACTCTATCGGAGTGGTGTCATGAACGACATGATTAAAAAAGCACTCGAACGTCGTGCACTCGTTCGTGATATCTACTTCCGTATCTCTAGAAGCGAAAAGCCAGAAGACTGGTATCCACTGAATGTCATCTGTGAGAACTGTGGCAATCTGAGTGCGACAAAGATAACCGGATTTGATGGTGAGTTGGTTGACTACACCTGTAGCTCAGACACTATTGCTTGGGCTAAGGGTTGTGGTCACACGGGCCGCATGTCGCCATACAACGGCAATGCAAAGTTCCCTTGGAAGCTTGATTGGGCAGCTAAGTTTGTTGCGCAAGAAGTGAATTTTGAAGGAGGTGGAAAAGACCATTACACCAAGGGTGGATCACGCCAGGTGGCTGAAGCTATTTGTCGTGAGATTTTTGACCATGAACCACCGTACGGCGTCTTTAATGAATTTTTCTTGGTGGGAGGTAAGAAGATGTCTTCTTCAAAAGGTGGCGCAGCTACCGCTGGTGAAATGGCTGATACATTACCACCCCATATTCTGAGACTCTTACTCCTTCGTACGCCAATTAACCGCCAGATTGATTTTGATCCAGACTCTGACGCCATCCCAGTACTCTACGATTTATATGACAAGCTAGCCGAAAAATATTGGAGTGGTATTCGAGATGACGACTCCCAGGTATTTACTTTTAGTCACCTGATAGACGAGCGGGGAGAGTTTCCGGTTCGGTACCTTCCGCGCTTTTCTCAAGTTGCATTTTTAGTGCAAATGCCACACATGAATATCTATGAAGAAGTAGCTAAGCTGAAGGAGGGTGAACTAACAGACCTTGATGTCGCTGAACTTGATGAGCGTGCCGTATATGCACGGCGTTGGCTTCGTGAGTATGCTGATGATAAGTTCATATTTTCTTTACAAGAAAACGTGCCAGAGTCAGCCACCAGTCTTACTGACGCTCAGCGAGCGGCGCTAATATCGCTTGCTGATAAGGTTTCAGCTCTTGAAACAATTGACGGACAATCACTTCATGAACTTATCCACGAAGTAAAAGGGGAGTCAGGTCTTACGCCACAAGAATTCTTTGGTGGAATCTATACTGTCTTCTTAGGTAAAACGAGCGGTCCAAAAGTCGGCTGGTTCTTGAGTACACTTGATAAAGACTTCCTACTAAAGCGACTGAAGAGTGAAGAATAATATACGTATATGAAAGAAACATTCAAAAATTTTATTGCCATGACGATAGCGACAGCTATTTGGATATCAGGATTCCTCATTCTTGCTGGAGTATATTATTTATTTGAATCTGGACCAGTTATCGAAGAATTTATTTTTCTCGGTATTGTGGTTTTTATATTTCTTGTCGGTATCTATCTGTCGCATCGAAGTGAGAGAATAAAAACTGCCTTAGAGTATCCATTTATCGGTTAAACAAGTCCTTTTAAAACCATTAAATGCAGTATGAGCTTGTATTCAACAAATGAAAATAAGAATTGGATAAAAGCTACTCGTGCGTACTATCGATACATTGATGCCAAAAATTTAGATGGGTTATATCAATTATTCACCGATGATATTGTGTACATAAGAGCAGGCACTCCAGCTATTATTGGAATGCAACAATTTCAGAATTTCTATGAAAAAGGAAGAATAATCCATTCAGGTAAGCACAAAAGGCTGACTTTTGAAACAAAAAAGCAATCGCTACATACCTCAGGAGTTTTTGTTGGTATTCTTAAAAATGGAGACAGTGTTGAGGTTAAGTTTTCAGAGATTTTCTATTTTGATAAACAAGGAAAGATCTGTAAACGAATCACACGCTTTCCAGCTAGAATGAGAAAGATTTAGTTCGTAAAAATAATTTAGGATAATAAACATATAAAATAATGTCGTGACCTTGTCTTTTTTTTAGGAGTGTAGTATTGTTGACTTAGAAACAAAGGAGACTCAAATGTCATTTGAAGAAAACGTCATTCGCTATTGTGCGGAAAGAAATATCGACTATCCGATCACGAGGGAAAAAGTAGAGTTCAGTCTTTTCTTCTCTGATTCACTGGGAAAGAAAGGCTATAAAAGTGCTAGGTGGATTGAGGCTGATGATGGACCTGCCGATCTGGTATGTCCACTATTTCTCTTTTTAGAGGGACTTCATAACATCACAACGCTTGCGGGCTTTTCTTCAAACCGTACTAATATCATATATTTAAAGAACGAAACCCTACGGTTTGTTCTAAGCTCTTTTTTGGCAGAAAAGTGGGATTCTGATAGTCCAATAGTTAGGTCCATTCGGCATTATAGTAACGTTCGATTGGATTACCCCATACCCTCCTGGTGGGATTGAGATTTAAATATATGGTTCCAACTGCAACAACCGCCCGCCCGACTTTTCAAATTGAAAAGTCGGGCGGGCGGTTTCTCTATTAAATCTCCCTGGGGTTCCCCTAGGGAGATTTACAAGTGGCACCAGCGAAGCTGGTGCCACTTGTGTATAAGTGTGGTTGCTGGTGGGTGAAAGTGGTATAGAATATACAAGTGGTGGGAGATAGTGGTATACTTCGTGAGAAGTATGCTGAGTTGGTTCCGAGACCCTCCGCAACGATCTCCACATCAAATTGTGGAAGGTCTCGGGACCAGCTCAGCTATCAAGTTTTATGTTAATTGGCGAATACAAGCATACGTTGGACCCCAAGAAACGGCTGTCCTTGCCGTCTAAATGGCGCAAGGAACTTGGGAAAACGCTTGTCGTCACACGTGGACTTGATAACTGTCTCTTTGTATATCCGCTCACGGAGTGGGAGAAAATCACTGCGAAAATCGGTGAGCTCCCACTCGGGCAGGCGGATACAAGAAGTTTCAATCGATTCTTCTTGTCAGGAGCCACAGAGGTGGAGGTGGATTCAGTTGGACGTATTCTCGTGCCAGACTTCTTGAAAGAATTTGGAAAACTAGAGTCAAGCGTTGTCTTGGCCGGTATCCATAGTCGAATCGAGATTTGGGATGAGAAACGATGGGAGACGTATAAGCGCTCGATCGAACAGCAAGCAGATGCTTTGGCAGAGAAGCTTGGTGAGATAGGCGTCCTCTAGAGAATTCTCAAAATCTCCTCAAACTTCGTTGTGTTGCACTCGGAAACACTCATCGTACAAAAAGTACGCCTCGCGTTTCCTCACTTGCACGCCTCGTCTGAGAAAATTTTGACCATCCTCTAATATTCACTTAAGTATGCAACACATCACAGTGCTTCTCAAAGAAGCAGTTGACGCTCTGGCACTTGCACCAGACTCGATTGTGGTTGATGCAACCTTCGGTGCCGGAGGCCACGCACGCGCAATCACAAAACAGCTCGATCAAAAAGGTGTATACATTGGTATTGATACCGATGAGACAGCCTTCAAAGACCATACCTTCACAGAAACTAAAACAACCGTTCACCTGGTGAACGACAACTTTAAAAACATTACCGACATTCTTCGTTCTTTACATATTACACATACTGATGCCGTCTTAGCAGACTTGGGGTGGCGACAGGATCAATTTACTGATGGTGGAAAGGGCTTTTCATTTATGAAAGATGAACCGCTCCACATGACCTTCGGAGATCCGACTGCCTACGACTTCACTGCGTTTGATATCGTCAATAGTTGGGAAGAGTCATCTATAGCCGACATTATCTTCGGGTACGGCGAAGAGCGAGCTTCAAGACGAATAGCGAGAGCAATCGTTGAGGCTCGAAAAAAGACTCCCA
>JAIYEC010000032.1 GCA_027487145.1 bacterium
CTCGAACTAGCCATTGAGTTGCTCGGCGGAAAGTAGTTAAAATGAAGCCCCGGCGCGCATCAGTGCGCCGGGGGCTCTTGTTTTCGTTGTCAGCACATTCTAACGGCAGGAATGAGTTTGGGATCCATACCAAACCTGTCCTTAGTCCATGCAGCTGCCTCCAACTGATGGGTTATTTCCGGATGATCAACTTCTCCAATGACCCGCCGACCCCCGTCTTCGACTGTCACCGACACTGGCAAACTCCCGTTGCCTCTAAGCTTGCGTGTAGCTCGATCAACTTCTTCGGGAGATGCTGTCTCGACAACCATCAAAAATTTACACATTGGGTAACTTCCCCTCTAGACAAAAATGGCCCTTTTGGGCCCGGTATTTATAACGCGAAGCGGTCCTTTTCGCAAGGCATAGCTTGCCACATTCATCATTCATATCTACAATGAAAAAATGATTATTGGAGTCGACAAAATTCTTGGGCAAGTCCGCCACATGAGTGATGCAGAAAAAGAGCTGATTCAAAAGGCGTATGTATATGCTGAAAAAGCCCACAGCAACCACACCCGTTACTCTGGCGAGCCATATATGACTCACTTGGCGGCCGTTGGGTTCAAACTCGCTGCTATGGGCATGCAACCGTCCACCATCGCCGCTGGACTTCTCCACGATAGTGTAGAAGATACGGAGGTTAGTACCGATGATATCCGCAATGAATTTGGTGACGAAATCCTCTTTCTTGTCGACGGTGTAACCAAGCTCTCGTCGGTCCGCTACCACGGGACTGACAGACACAACGAAAGCCTCCGAAAACTCTTTGTCGCAACGAGTCAGGATATTCGGGTGCTGATTATTAAACTAGCAGACCGACTCCATAACATGGAGACGCTTGGGCACGTACCAGCCGAAAAACAGCTCCGCATCGCCCGGGAAACCCTTGAAATCTATGTGCCTGTCGCTCATAGGCTAGGAATGGGTAAGCTCCGTAAGGAACTGGAAGATCTAGCGTTCCCATATGTCTTTCCTGAAGAAGCCAAGCGAGTTGAGACAGTTTTAAATAATCGAGCGAAGAAAAACGAAGAACTGCTAGAACGTGAACGAAAGACATTGCAAAAACGGCTAGTTGATTCTGGTCTTTCGAGTTTCAATACATTTTATCGCGTAAAGGGTCGCTATAGTCTCTATCACAAACTAAAACGAAAAGAGTGGGACATTAACGTCGTCTACGATCTTTTAGCGATGCGAGTGGTTGTTAAATCAGTTGAGGACTGTTACCGAGTTCTTGGTATCGTGCACGAACTATGGCGACCGCTTCCAAAACGAATGAAGGACTACATTGCGTTTCCAAAACCAAACGGCTATCAATCTATTCATACAACTGTCACAACTGGAAACGGTGTGATTATGGAAATCCAAATCCGAACCGAAAAAATGCATCGCGAAGCCGAATTTGGTGTAGCGTCACACATTCTCTATAAACAACCAGAAGTAAGCGACAAAGTAGTTGAGAAGCCCTCGATGTTCTCAGCGCTTATTCCAACGCTCTTTAGACCGTTTAAAGGTCGTACGGCTACCACCGAAAAAATTGAACAAAGTATTCAGGAACCACATCACCTAAAGATTCCTCGCTGGATTTCACAGATTGGTCAGATTTATACGGGTGCTCAAGACTCAACCAAAAACTTCGTTGAAGATATGCAGTCTGACTTTTTCTCTAACCGCATCTTCGTCTTTACCCCAATTGGTGACGTGGTAGACCTCCCAGTGGGAGCTACCCCAGTCGATTTTGCCTACGCCATTCACTCAGAAGTCGGCGACCACACAGCGTCAGCCAAGGTTAACAAAAAAATGGTTCAACTCGACTACGAACTCAAAAACGGTGATATTGTAGAAATAGAAACAAGGAAGTCTGCCAAACCATCACCAAAATGGCTAGACTTCACTCGCACTTCAGTGGCTCGCAAACGAATTCGCAGCGCACTAGAACAAGAAGCTACACACTAAAGCTACTGATAGCGTAGAGGTCACTATCATCCTCTTCTGGTTCGATAATTGTCTCTTCAGCAATATCGTCAGTTACCTCAGGTATAAAGAGTGGTTCTGGGAGCATTGTTGTATCTGTAAACACTGGAGCAGATGGCATTTCAGGCGATATCGATTCGACTACTGGTGTAGCGGGAGTGAGTGGTGTTGCTTCAAAAATCTTTCGTGCATCAGCTTCAGTTACTTGGGTATTTGCTGCGTACTCTTGTTTGATACGCTTGAGGAGAAGATCAAGATCATCTGTTGAGAAGTAATCGATGGTGAGCTTTCCACCAAAATCAGTCTTCTGAATTTGTACTCGGGTACCAAGTGTTTCGGTAAACTGTTTTTCAATTTCAATAAGCTGTACGTCAAAATCATCTGGGTTTCGCTTTCGGATCTTATCGGTAGCAATTTTACGAGCAATCCGTTCCACTTCTCGAACCGATAGTTTCTTAAGGAGAATCTCTTGAAATACCACCTCTTGCTCTTCTTTCCGGTCGTTGAGCATCAAAAGAGTTCTAGCATGACCCTCGGACAGTTTTGCCAGACGCAACGCATCAAGCATGTGTGACGGGAGACCTAAAAGACGAATCGAGTTTGAGACATATTCTCGGCTACGACCCATTTTTTGGGCTACCTGAACGTGTGAGAGACCAAACATATCTGCCAACTGTTGAAACGCGAGTGCTCTGTCAACAGCATTGAGATCTTCTCGTTGGAGATTTTCAATAATAGCGAGTTCTAACTTTTCTTGCTCGGTTTGTTCCCCACTTCGAATGATGACAGGCACTTGAGACACACCAGCCAAACGGCTTGCGCGCAGACGCCGTTCTCCAGCAATTAATTCGTACTCTGAGTAGAAAGTTCCATCGTCACGCTGAATCTCCTTACGAGTTACAGTAAGGGGCTGTAGTACGCCGTACATACGGATTGAGTCCGCTAGTTCCTGGAGCTTATGCTCGTCAAATTCCCGCCGTGGCTGGAACGGGTTAGGAACTACTTTTTCAACTTCTACCCAATAAATTGAATCACCTTGAAATGCCATAACAAACAAAAAATACCCAAGCAGCCTACCTCCAAGACGGGTAGCGATACGCTCTTACGAGCATTCTAGCACATAGGCAGGATATGCCCTGTTTATAACTTTTTATTTTCTGTTATACTCTCCCCACACCGCTGGAGTGGTGGAATGGTATACACGTTCGACTCAAAATCGAATGCCGCAAGGCTTGAGGGTTCGAGTCCCTCCTCCAGCACATACATTTGACTTTTCATCTTATTGAATTAGTGTAGGAAATGGAAAGCACAATTCCACACAGCTAAAGGAATTAACAATGGACTGGGAAAGACAACTCACCGAGATCGGAGCGCTGTGGCACCATGATGGTCACAGAGAGCGCCCATATGCTCTCCTGACCTCAGGCATGATCAGTGCTCATTATATCGATATGAGTTTTGCAGTAGCTCGGCCAGCAGTTATTGCCAAAGCAGCTCGCCAACTTGCAGCAACCCTTGTTGGTTCGTACGGCGGTTCTCAGAAATACATAATCTGCGGACAACAGGAAGGCAGTACTACTCTTGGCAGTCGAATCGCGGAAGAGCTCGATTGTGGCTTTATGTATACCACAAAAGCCAGCGAAGGAGCAGACAAGATTATGGTCTTAGCGGAACGTTTTCATGGAATGTTCCCTGAAGATAGTCTCGTCATCTTAGTAGAAGATGTGACCACCACTGCTGGCACTTCTGTTGCTAGCCGCAGAGCTCTCGAGAAAGTCGGCTTCAAACTGTTCCGTGACATTATTCTCACGGTCGTCGATCGGACAAACGGTAGAAACGAATTCGGCTTTGAGATTATCTCTTGTCTCAAGGCAGGTGAATTCATTAGCTGGAAAGAGGGAGAGAACCCTCACGTCCCCAACGGAAAAGAAATCGTGGAGCCCGTGAGACCAAAAACAGAACGTGGACGAAAACTGATGAGACGACGTATCTGAGTTCAAATATCCTTCCAAAGTCAGCCGGCGGAGTAATCTGCCGGCTTTTTTCTTTATCAACAACATAATGTTTGTTACACTTTTATCATGTCAAAACCAAAGGTAATAGCAATAGTAGGACCAACGGCTTCGGGTAAAACAGCCCTCTCGATTGAACTGGCAAAGAAAATTAACGGTGAGGTTATTTCAGCTGACTCAAGACAAGTGTACATCGGGATGGATATCGGGACTGGCAAAGTTACCCCCGAAGAGATGGCTGGAGTAAAACATCACTTGATTGATATCGCTGACCCAGTAACTGTCTACACTGGCTCGGATTTTGTAAAAGATGCCTCTGCCGCTATTACCACCATTTTGAGTCGAGAACATGTTCCTATCATCACTGGCGGAACTTTTTTTTATCTCGATTTACTTCGAGGAAAAATGAAAGCGGCTCCGGTTGAACCAAATGAAGATTTTAGAAATACGCTCGCCCACTTCAAAGATGATGAGCTGTTCTCGCAGCTACAAGACAAAGATCCAAGACGAGCCTCAACGATTGACCCTTTTAATCGACGACGATTAATTCGAGCGCTTGAGGTTATTGAAGCACTGGGAAGTGTTCCTGAACAAACAACGACTGATTCTCCATATGAATGGCTCCTCTTGGGAATAGAAACTAAAGTAGATGCTCTTCATGACAAAATTCGTGAACGTTTATTAAGTCGTTTGGAATCGGGAATGATACAAGAGGTGGAAACACTAGTGAAGCAAGGCGTCACCTATGAACGTTTGGACGATCTCGGTCTTGAGTACCGCTACATTGGACAATTTCTCCAAAAAAACCTTACCTATGATGAGATGGTTACTGAGCTCGAAACAAAAATTCGCCAATACGCTAAGCGCCAAATGACTTGGCTCAAACGAGATGGAGAAATCGAATGGTTTTCAAATGAAAATCGCATTGAAATCCTTGAACGTGCTAGACAGTTCTTGGCGGGATAGGTTGGGTTGATTTTATTACATCTTTCCCCTACTATTAGCCGATTCTACGGGCCTATAGTTCAGTGGTAGAATGCCGGTCTCCAAAACCGTTGACCGAGGTTCGAATCCTCGTGGGCCCGCAGTTGGAACGCAGTGAAAGCTGCGGACCCACGGCGTAGCAAAATCCCTTCAAATACTTTTGAAGGGATTTTGCGTTACGTGGATTCGAAACTGTTTTGAGATAGATTATAAGCCTGTGAAATAATCTATCCAAAACGGATACTGAACATGTAATGTTCGAATCCTCGTGGGCCCGCCGAGGTAAAGTAAAACACCAATTCATTTGAATTGGTGTTTTACTTTAGTAAGTGACCTGCGTCACTTACGCGCCTCGGCGGGAGGCGCAGTGATGCGAATTTACAAACATCTGATGTAATAAAAATAAGTACAATGAGGTAGACTACTAACTACCATACTGTTTTACACAAAATGCTGCTTTATTATTACATCCCGCACACGTCCAAGGTGTATAACCGTTTGATCTAACTAACTTAACTGCGTTTTGAGTATTACATCGGGCATTTGTACATTGCGAAAAGTTTTTACAATCTCCGGTAGCAACGGTTTCCCAAGTCGATTTTGTAATTTGGAACAAACCACAAGCAGTGGAGACTGGTTTATGATTTGGATGGGTTACATTATATGGTGGAGTCTCCGGTCGACCTGAGCTTTCTGTCATAGCAATGCATGACATGATGTTTGCTTGTTGCTGATTAAATCCTGCTGCCCTTAGCGTGTTCACATTACAAGATCCATTACCAGGGTCACACTGAGGTAGAGGACCACCGGTATAGGCTGGACCTGTGTAAGAAGACATCATTTTACCTGGTATAAATTTATTATCTCCTTTAAAAAATCCTTCTTCTATTGTCGACTCCACCTGCTTTGAACACACCACCTCATTCCAAGGACCGTAGCCTTTGATTTCACCTTGTCCTTTCACGAGTTGTCGCATGATGGTATCAACGAGAAGAAAGGCAAGAAGAATAATGATGAGTCCAATAAAAGCATTCGTGAAGCTTTCTTTAGCGTTGCTAAGTGCACTTGGGTTACCTTGTGACACCACAAGCTTAATACCAGCTCGGACAGCGAGCACAGCGAAGAACAGGAATGAAATAGTGATGAGCCACTTGATAGCGGTGTTACCAAGAACTACGAAGTCACAAGCGGAGCAGGATTTACCTTCGCAGGAGATGAAGCCACTAGGTGAGTCGGGGGTGGGAGGTTCTTGTGCAAACGTCAGTTCTGCTACAAAAAGAGTACTTAGAGTCAGAAGCAGAAAAAAGAATTTCATAACATTACTGATTTAATAGCCATAAATTGAAAAATGGGGGGCTGATATCCAATTACCTAATACTTTAATACTCTCTGGAGGTGCTCCAGCTATCACGAGACCATCTTTTTGCGACTGTGTTTTGACTTCATACACAGGTCGTAATCCATTGGCATACGCAGCACTGATGACTTTTTTGATCTCTGTGGGTGTCATGCCACCTACCTTACTATAATCAACACAGGTACCATTAGAATGACACTTACTCTTGTGGGCACGAGATGGAGGCATGGCTTCTGTAACTCTGGCACCACTCACCCCAGCTTGCTTATGCATGGCCTCTAGTCTAGCTACCATATCTGGCGCAATTGAACAACCAGAAGCAGAACAAGGGATGGTCAACGGAACACAACTTCCGCCAGAACAACCGTTAGAGTTTAGAAGAGTTACTCCACTTGGGACGGGTGGCACCTCTGATTCAAACTCTTCATCTCCATCAAAATATCCTTTTTGCGCATCTTTCGACTCCACCTGCTTTGAACACACCACCTCATTCCAAGGACCGTAGCCTTTGA
>JAIYEC010000034.1 GCA_027487145.1 bacterium
TATAGCCAGACTCATCTCCGCCAAACTTTCCTCCCGCGTGAAGAACCGTCAAAATTGTCTCAAGCGCAGACACACCAGTTAGTTTGTGAACGTCTACCGGAATACCACGTCCATTGTCAGCAACTCGAATGTAGTTATCAGGCAACAGCGCAACTTCAACCCGGTTGGCAAAACCACCCATCGCTTCATCGCGAGAGTTATCGAAAATCTCCGTAATCATGTGGTGAAGACCATCAGGCCCAGTCGTCCCGATGTACATACCTGGTCGCTTTCGGACCGGATCAAGTCCTTCAAGAACTGAAATCGACGACGCGTCGTATGCTTTATCTTTAGTTTTCTTAGGTGCGGGTTGCTTGGCTGCCATGCTGTATTTTTAACGAAATAATTGCCTATAAGTATACCAGAAAACCACCAATGTTTCTTGGTGGTTTTGGGTAAAATGATGTGTAATTGGGGCCTAAAATAACCCTATCGCACTTCCCAGGTTCGAGCTTGAACTGCTTCGTATACGGCAGCCATATGTGGCGCAATTTCTTCGTCAGTAAGAGTCTTTTCAAATGACTGAAATACGAGTCTGAAGGCGTATGAGGTGCGTCCGTCTTTCGTGAAGGTATCAAATAATGAGAGTCGGACACACAGATCACCAGCTGCCTGATAGATAGTTGATTCTACTGTTGCCGCCATTTCCCCTTCCCCTACCCAGAGTGCAATGTCACGAGATATTGCAGGATACATTGAGACAGGTTTATACGTAGCTGGAGTCTTTGAAATAAATTCACCGTATGAGGGAGGTACAGGCAGCACCTCTAAGACAGTCGAAAGATTTGCTTCTACCACCCCCTTTTCTAGATTCCACTGAAGTGATACGCCCAGCACCTGATCGACTGTATCAGAGGCAGTTTTCACAATTACATCATCTTTTGAATTATATCCATTACCTTTTGTTCGCACGCCAAGAGCAATCGAAACATGCTCCCCGACAGAAGTCTCTGTCTTATCAAAAACAGTACCAATTTCAAACACTCGTATATCGTGCGCTCCAATTAAATCGGTGTGGGTAAAGTTAGCATCAAGTACCTGACTAATGTTCTTAGTTAAGGTTTTCCGTAGGTAGGTTTTATCAGCTGCTAGAGCATTTTGCAATTGTATATCTGCCTTATTCGTAAACGATGAAGTAATAACTTCAGAAAAACCAGCGTTAAGAAGTTCTTGTCTGATTGCCTCAGTATAGTACTGACGCACATTTACTTCAGTAAGCGCGGCTTTCTGTGGCGCAACAGATTCAATGTGATGAAGCCCATGGATACGACCAATTTCTTCGATAAAGTCTTCGGCGATAGTCAGATCATGTCGCTCCCATGGGCCAATGACAGTAAATACTTCTCCTGTAGCAGTAATAATCTGCGCTCCAATTCGCCGCAAAATATCTTCCATCTGGTCTGCAGTAAGGGTCAGCCCCAAGAGTACATTTGTCAGCGCTACAGGAACAACGACTTCAGGATTAGTCTTTTCTTCAAGGAGAACATCAACCATACCTTCAAAGGCACCGCCAGCAATATCTGTAATCAGCTTCACAACTTCTGCTTGCGCATACGGAATAAGGTTTCGTGACGGCTCATTTTCAAACCGCTTACTGGCGTCAATCACAATACCGAGCCGTCTGGCTGTCTTTCTCGTCGTCGTTGGATTAAAGTGCGCAGCCTCGATAATGATATTTTTTGTGCCTGCATGTACACCGGCATACTGTCCGCCCTTTACGCCCGCTAGACCAATTGGTGTATCTGTCGAACCATCGACAATAAGAAGCTCAGTTCCGGTAAGCTCAACCACTCTCTCCTCCTCCCTTCCGCCTTCGGCCAAAAGACTCACGGTCTCACCCGGTCGTGCGTTTCGAATCACAAAATTCCACTTCCCTTCAACTTGTTTAAAGAGGTCAGCATCATACGCATGCAGTGGCTCCCCGAGCGCATACATCACGTAGTTAGTGGCATCAACAATATTATTAATAGATCGAACGCCAAGAGCCTTGAGACGCTTTTGTAACCACTGCGGTGATTCCTTCACTTCAATGCCAGTAATAAGCGAGGCAGAAAACCGAGGACACTGTGTAGCATTTTCAATCGTAATTGCAATCGCTTCAGTTGTTGCCAGAGTAGGCTCAGCTGCGAGTGGATCGTAAACCAATGGGACAGAGAGTAGTGATGCAAGCTCACGAGCGACACCTCGGTGACAAAGACAGTCACTGGCGCGATTAGGAAGTACACTAATATCAATGACAGTCTCTCCCTCAACCTCTTCAAGTCCATCAATCTCAAACGAATGAAATGCCAAAAGCTCCTCCACCTTCTCTGGAGTCGGGAGGGCATCGCCCAGATAATCTTTAAGCCACGAGTGAACTACTTTCATACATTAAAACTGGGTTACAAACCGTAAGTCACCGGTATAGTAGTCTCTAATATCTTCGATGCCGTGTCGCATAACTCCAAGACGATCAATCCCCATACCAAACGCAAAGCCTGAATACACATCGGGATCAATACCGCAGTTACGAAGGACATTAGGATGAATCATTCCCGCACCCATTACTTCAATCCACTTTCCAGCTAATTTAGAATCACCAGACAAAAGCTTCATATCTACCTCTACCCCCGGCTCGACAAACGGAAAAAAACTTGGACGAAACCGAATTTCCGTCTCTCCACTAAAGAAGCGAGAGAAAAAATGCTCAAGCGTACCCTTTAAGTGTCCGAGGTGAACCCCTGTATCAATATACATTCCTTCTAGTTGATAAAACTGGGCTTCATGGGTCGCGTCCGTTGCTTCGTTACGAAATACTTTACCAGGCACAATCATGCGAATTGGTGGCTCGTGGGTCTCCATGAAGCGCGCCTGTACGGGACTAGTATGAGTCCGTAGCACCATCGGTTCAGATACGTCTTTACTCTTAAACCAAAACGTATCCTGCATGTCTCTTGATGGATGATCCTTGGCGACGTTCAGTTTATCGAAGTTGTACACTTCTGTCTCAGCTTCTGGTCCTTCCGCAAACACAAAACCAATCTCTGCAAAGATATTATTTATCTCAGCAATCATCTGTGTAATGGGATGTTGATGTCCTTTTTCTACCTGTTGCATACGTACAAAACTAGTTAGCTTCAGGAATTTCCGTCAACAACTCAAAGTACCTTCCGTCTTCTTCAATATAGATATTGGTGTCCGTTACCACTGTTCTAAAATTATTACCTGGGTAGACCATTTGTGTATTTTGCCACGCCCGGTCGTCAATCTCAGTTACGTACAAACCATCTTCAAGCTGGATCACTACAAGATCAGATGAGCGAGGGAAAAATTCATAGTATTTGATTTTTTGCCACTTTCTATCAAGGCGGATTTCGGTGCGACAAAGACGATTATTTTCGATATGGAGTGGTGTTGTCGTAGACAGACGTTGCTCTTCCATCTGGAGCATCACGTGCGAACCAAGACGAAGCGCAATCGTCGAAGAGGAGTGTTCAGAGCTACAAAAATAATGCGGAGTAGCAGGTCCTTCTCCTATCCAGCGGGCGAACAATTCATCACCTCGTGGTACTAGTCGCATGTTACCCTGCTCGATATAGGTGATAGTAGAAGTAGCCTTCGTCGAAGTACCCGCCTGAGCTGGACTTAATTTTTCAATCTCTTCTTCAAGACGATTCAGTACAGACGTAGAGGTAGCGGTTGTAGACGCAAATAAATCAACGACATATTCGTATTCACTATTTGAACGAAGACTGCTTGGAAACGCTCGATTAACCACTACGTAATTTCCGGTTGTAGTTGCTTTGCTAAACAGTGGTGTTGTCGTGCTTCCTTCTACCACATACACGCCTTGACCAGCTGTATTAAGCACTGGTGCAATCGGCCTAATGTGTGGGAGTTCTGGCATGTTAAAGGCAGCAGCTTCAGTCACAATGTATGAGTCCACTGGTAATACCTTTACCCACGTCTGCAAACCTGGACCTTGGACCACGAGGCGATGTAGACCGTTTTCAATATTTTGAATGTAATACGCACTCCGAAATAGTCGCGGTTTATCGACTTTTTCCTCATCAAGATATACATCGACTCCAAGGTTATCAGCCGTGATATAAATCCCACCAGTTGTAACGATTGAGGTCTCTTGATTTTCGAAACTAAGTCGGTACCCCGAGGTGTAAAAAATAAAAGCCGGAAGTGCAACCAAGAATACGGCCACTAGTACGAGAAAAAAACCTTTTCGGCTTTCGTATGATAGTGATTTAATTTCTGGTTCAATTGGCATACAATATTTATTTTACAGCAACTCGTTTTGGGGTTACCCAAAATCCCATGTACTTTCCAAACATAAGTCTTGTCTGAGCATCAAGTCCTGGTAAGGCACTAAATACAATCATGGTGATTGGGACCATGATCCACTGCAATACCATCACAACGTATTTAAAGCGTGGATACTTCTCAGGGCGAGGCGGTGTTAAAGAAAGCGAGATGATAGCAGACACAACGAGACCTCCCATCGCAATAATAAGAAGGTTACGCACCATGATTGGTAACTCATACGAGAGCACTGTCTCATGAAATTCTCGTGTCCCAAGGAAAATTGGTGCCCAGCCAAGAATAAAGAGCAGGATTGGATTTGTCACGAGCGATGAGTACCCCTCCCCTTGCAAGGCCGCAATTGATAACCGTCGCTTTAAAGGAATCTGTTTGTTCTTGATAAAGTGATAGGTAATGTAACACCAGTTTTCTACTCCATATGTCCAGCGTCGATGTTGCTTGTAGATATTTTTTATCGTACCCCACAAGGTTGATGCAATTGTTGCATCCATAGAAATCGGGTACGAGATTGGGACAACATCGAACTTTCCGTCGTTAGCGATGAGAAGGTTCCAATAGATACGAGAGTCTTCTGACACAACGTTAGCCTGGCCATAGCCAATTTCATACAAGGCTTGATAGCTAACTGAGTGTGAAGAAAACGTTGCAGATTTTTCTGGTCGTTCCTGCATAATCATTTGCCAAAAAGTACTAGACATCGCCATTACCCGAGACAACGCTGGAGCTTCCCAAAGATTATTATTAAAGAGGGGTACCGGTTGGAACGCACTTTTGTATGGATTCTCGGTGTTGAGGAAATGCCACACCAAACAATTAAAGTAATCAGGGTAAATGACAGTGTCTACATCAAAAATTGAAGTAATGATATCCTTGTGAGGAATGTGATATTTTTCAATCACTAGCTCGTGTACTTGATGAAGTGCATGGTGGGTATTTGAACCCTTACCAGCCAGCTCTCCCGGTGTATTAGCCGGGTGTACTGTCACGAGAAAGTGACCAAAGTGGTGAGCATACTTCTCTTCAATCCGCTTAGCATAACTAACGGCTTCTGCTCCTGCTCGTTCTTCCGCTGCAAATACAACAATTAATTTCTTAGGGTCGTACTTTGCATTAAGAAGGCCTTTGACCGCTTCTTCTAATACTTCGTATGGTTCTGGGTAATACGGAAAAATAACCAAGTGGTAAAAATGACTGTATTCAAAACGACTCACTAAAACTTGCCAATCAAGTTTCATGTGATGTTTCAGTCGCTTCCAGTTGTACCGGACGTGATACGAAAGAAAAATAGTTTTCAGCACCCAATAAATCGAGAACGCGATAATGAAGTAA
>JAIYEC010000006.1 GCA_027487145.1 bacterium
GATGAAAACAAAAAGGAGTATTTGCGCACTATCCGACACATCAAGCTATTCTTTGAAGGTAAGAAACAACAGGTAATCAAAGAGCTTGAAAAAGATATGATGTCGCTCGCTAAGTCTGAACGATTCGAGGAAGCGAACGTCGTAAAAAAGCGTATCTTCGCCTTGCAACATATCCACGATATAGCCCTCATTAAAGATGACTCACGGATGTATCGCGACGAGCGCCGCATTCGAATAGAAGCCTATGACATCGCACACATGGCCGGTAAAGACATGGTGGGTGTGATGACAGTCGTTGAGGGTGGAGAAGTCGCCAAAAGTGAGTATCGTAAGTTCAAAATTAGAACCTTTGATGACGCGAACGACCCGGGAGCTCTTAAAGAAGTCCTTGAGCGTCGCTTAGCGCACCCAGAGTGGCCATTACCACAAGTTATTGTCGTAGACGGTAGTACGGCACAAAAGAATGCAGCTGAGCATGTTCTCCGTAAGCTCGGTATTGTGATTCCAGTTGTGGCAGTAGTTAAAGACGAGCGCCACCGGCCAACGAGGTTGATTGGACCAGCTAATCTTCTGAAAGTACACCAGTATGGAGTGCTGCTTGCCAATGCTGAATCACACCGATTTGCTATCAACTACCACCGTAGTAAACGCGATAAGATTAAGCGCGACTAATGAATAATTCGTCGTGTTATAATTGCTGTATGAAACGGGTTGCAGTACTTCGCGGAGGACCAAGTTCTGAGTATGACGTCTCTCTCAAATCTGGAGCGGCCGTTTTGCGTGCTTTGCGTAAGCTCGACTATCAGCACAAAGATATCACTATCACTAAAAAGGGTGATTGGCTTGAATCTGGTATCGTCCGCAGCCCAGAAAAGGCTCTGGAAGCAATTGACGTGGTGTTTGTGGCACTTCATGGTGAGTACGGTGAAGATGGGCAGGTACAGCGAATTTTACAGCGCTTTAACATTCCGTTTACCGGGAGTAATGCTTTTTCTTCAGCCGTAGCTTTTAATAAAGACCTCACCAAACAGAGTCTCAAAGATCATGGTATTAACATGGCCAAACATCGCCGGATCGACCGACGCAGTCTTCAGACACTGCAGTCTGAGCTCGACTATATTCGCGACTCAATGGGAAGTGAATTGTTTGTAAAGCCACTAAACAGCGGCTCATCAATTGGAGCACGCTATGTTGCCAATCACACATTTTTACGCGATATACTCACCGAACTACTAGAGCTCTACGAAGGAGTAATAGTAGAAGAATTTATCCGTGGTAAAGAAGCGACAGTTGGTGTCCTGGAGCGATTCCGAGATCACGACATGTACGTGCTACCACCAATAGAAATTGTGCCTCCACACGGACAACCGTTCTTTTCTCATGAACTGAAGTATAACGGTACTACGCAAGAGATTGTGCCAGGTCGCTTTTCGTACGCAGAAAAAGCTGCTCTGACCGACGCGGCTGCCCGTATTCACAAAGCGCTCCACTGCGACCACTACTCACGCAGTGATTTCATCGTCAAAGATGGGGAAGTGTATTTCCTGGAAATTAACACCTTGCCTGGACTCACAGATGAATCACTCCTACCTAAAGCCGCTGCAGCGGTTGGACTCACCTTCGAAGAATTAATCCGTCATTTGGTAGAAACTTCTCGGGCATAACTATTGCTTGACTTAGAGCCCTCCCAACCGTATTATAGTGCCACTTAGATTTCCTAAGTGCCTAGTTGAGAGATTCTCACTGGGCCCGTAGCTCAATTGGTAGAGCGCCTCATTTGCACTGAGGAGGCAGCGGGTTCGAATCCTGTCGGGTCCACACACGTTAAGAAAAACTCCCCTGCGGGAGTTTTTTAGTGTGTGGAAGGCACAGTGATGTTTCGAGCGCATTTCTTAGCGCGAGAAACCACGAGCCGGGGTCGAGAGTACTTAGTAGATTAGGAGCGTAGCGAACTAATATACTTAGTAACTCGTGACCACCTATTTCGTGGAAAGGTTCAATTTTTTAAATAAAATATCATTATAGTAGAAATACTTGCAAAAGTATAAAATATATTGTATAGTCTACGTCACATGAATAACTTTAAACAAAGTGGTCCTGGTGGACTACGAGGACGTCAGGAATACTTCGGTGGCCGACCTGCCTCAGATGCAGAGTACGGAAAGAAGAAGAGTTTTGATAAAAAGCCAAGTTTTGGCGGTAAAGGAGGATTTAAGGGCGGAGATCGAGGTGGAAGCCGTGGCGGTGACCGTGGTGGATTCGGTGGAAACCGAGGAGGCTTTGGCGGTGGACGTGATAACGACCGACGCGAAGTAACTATGCACAAAGCTACTTGTTCAACCTGTGGCAAAGCGTGTGAAGTACCATTCCGTCCCGATGGCTCAAAGCCAGTCTTGTGCAGCGAATGTTTTGGAAAGAACCGATCAGATGACCGTAATGGTGTCGACAGGCGTAACGATCGTTTCTCAAACGACCGACCAAAGCGAGACTTCAACGCTCCACGTAAAGAGCACGCTCCTAGCCAAGACCTCACTGCACTTAAGGCACAGGTGACAACACTTGAAGCAAAACTAGATGAAGTCCTCTCACTCCTTAAGTCAAAAGAAGCTCCAAAAGTAGCTAAAGCAGAAAAAGTAGAAGCTACCGAAGAAGCTACTGAAGCTAAGAAGGTGGTAGCCAAGAAAACAGTTGCTAAAAAGGCAGCACCAGCCGCTAAGAAAGCTCCAGCGAAAAAAGCTGCAACCAAGAAAGTGGTCAAAAAAGTCGCAAAGAAGAAGTAATACTTAAGAAAGGCCGGCGCGTGTGCGCCGGCCTTTTCTATACCCAACATCCCGTACACAAGTACTCCATCAGTGTTACTTTATATACATGAGCACACCATACGTTCTCTTTGGTATATTAGCGGTTATTAATCTCTTTTCTTTTGTTGTAGTAGCCAACGACAAACGCAAGTCCATACGTAGCGGTACCGACCGCACCCCGGAAGGTATATTGTTCTTCTTAGCCTCAGCCTTTGGCGCCATAGGTGTCTACCTAGCTATGCAGACCTTCCGCCACAAAA
>JAIYEC010000047.1 GCA_027487145.1 bacterium
CAGAGTCGCAATGGGAAGAGTTACTCTTCTTGAAATCGCTGGGGCTACCAACTGATGTACATACCACACTCTGTAAGACAGTTGGTGATATTCAGGCGTTTTATGATTCATGGAAAGAGAGGCGAGACACACTTGTTCATGGTATTGATGGGGTCGTCATAAAAGTAAATGAGGTCTCGTTACAGAAAGTGCTTGGTTATACAGCCAAAGCGCCGCGCTTTGGAGTGGCGTACAAGTTTCCAGCGGTTGAGGCGACCACTGTGGTAGAAGATATTCAGTTACAAGTTGGCCGGACGGGAGTTATTACACCAGTAGCGCATTTACGTCCGGTTCGTATTGATGGCTCAACTGTCTCACGGGCAACCTTACATAATGAAGATAATATTGCGCGACTTGATGTCCGGGTTGGCGATACAATTGTTTTACGAAAAGCTGGTGATATCATCCCCGAAATTGTATCGGTGATTCAAACGCTTCGCCCTACTAAAACTAAACCGTACAGATTCCCAGCTACAGTAGCTGAGTGTGGTGGAGATGGTTCAATTGAGCGAATTCCTGGGGAAGCTGCGTATCGTTGTGTGTCACTCGATTCAGGAGTACTACATCGTCAACGACTTTATTACTTTGTGGGTAAGACGGCTATGAATATCGATGGGGTAGGCCCGAAGATAATTGACGCATTTTTAGATAATGGATTGATTTCTTCCCATGCCGATTTATTTACACTTACTGTCGGTGACATTAAAGATTTACCTGGATTTAAAGATAAATCAGCTGAGAATATTATTTCGGCAATTAATGAAGCTCGTGTCGTGCCATTACACCGTTTCTTGGTCGGACTTTCAATTGACGGCGTGGGGGAAGAGACGGCTCGGTTACTAGCCGACAGGTTCGGAACTGTAGACGCCCTGCGTGCTGCTACTATTTCTGATATTGCTTCATTGTATGGGGTTGGTGAGGTGGTTGCAGAGTCTGTTATAGATTGGTTTAAAAAGGCGCAACACCAACACCTGGTAGACGAACTACTGCGACACATAACGCTAACGGTAGAGAAAACCGTCTCAGCAAGCTTGGAAGGTAAGACGTTTGTACTGACAGGGACACTAAATCGTTACTCTCGTGACGAAGCGAAAGAAGAGATTCAAAAACGCGGTGGAAAAGTGACCGGGACTGTTTCAAAGAAAACCGATTATGTTGTTGTTGGTGCTGAACCAGGGAGTAAGGCTCGTGATGCTGCAACGTTGGGAGTCCCCGTACTTGATGAGACAGCGTTTGTCGCCCTCATGGAAAAGTAGCTCCAACAGTGCTATCATGCCCTCATTATGAATCGGGAAGATATTTCGCACCTAGCCACTCTCTCCAGAATTGCGCTAACAGAAGAAGAACTTAATAAACTTGAAGGTGAACTTTCCTCAATTGTGTCTTACGTCGCAGTTATTTCTGATATAGCAGCAGATACCGCGGGGAGTACGCCTGAAGTTGGTCCACTTCATAATGTATTTCGTCCTGATGTGGTGACTAATACCGTTGGTGAGCACACAAAAGCTCTTTTAGCAGAAATGCCACAAACAGAAGGAGCTTTTCTTAAAGTTAAAAAAATTCTAGGAGACACCCAATAGTATGAAGACAATTTCCGAACTCAAAGCAGCTTTCTTGAGTGGCTCATATACTCCAGTGCAAGCTGTAGAAGAATCACTAGCAGTTATTGCAAATCAAAACGGTACAATCAACGCGTTTCTTGCGGTATACGAAGACGCTAAAGATGCAGCCGCGGAAGCTACGAAGAAATATGCTGATGGTGGCGAACTCCCACCGCTCTTAGGGATTCCGTTTGCGATTAAGAATAATATTCTCATTAAAGGGAAGCGAGCTACTGCTTCATCAAAGATGCTAGAGAATTACACAGCGACCTACGATG
Organism: bacterium; assembly: GCA_027487145.1. Taxonomy (GTDB): domain Bacteria; phylum Patescibacteriota; class Minisyncoccia; order Phycocordibacterales; family UBA918; genus OLB19. The sequence goes on from JAIYEC010000047.1 coordinate 1,919, forward strand.
CAACAATCATTACCCGATTGCGAGATGCTGGAGCTATCTTTATTGGTAGTACTAATATGGATGAATTTGCGATGGGTGGATCAACTGAAAACTCTGCGTTTGGTGTAACTAAAAATCCACTTGATATCACCCGAGTACCTGGCGGTTCATCAGGTGGATCAGCGGCAGCCGTGGCGATGGGAGCGGTCCCAGTTGCGATTGGTACAGACACCGGAGGGTCAATCAGACAGCCAGCGAGTTACTGTGGTCTCGTTGGATACAAGCCTACGTACGGTGCTGTCTCACGGTATGGACTGATCGCGATGGGGTCTTCACTAGATCAGGCTGGTCCAATGACAAATTCAGTAGCTGATGCGGAGCTCGTATATACGATTATGGCAGGAGTTGATGTTCATGATGCGACAACGATTCGGCCAGATACCTATCCAGCAGTTTTGCCAAAAGAAACCTACACCTTTGGCGTGCCTCGAGACTTTATGAAGAGTGGGGTTGATGCGGATGTTCTTGATACCTTCGAAGCCCACCTTCGCGACTTGGAAGCAGCCGGACACACTGTTGTTGATATTGAGCTACCTCTGTTTGAGAAGGGTCTTGCAGCATACTACATTGTGATGCCAGCTGAGGTGTCATCTAATTTGGCCCGCTTTGACGGAATCCGATACGGCTATTCTGCTGAAGGAAAAAATTTACTTGAAGTCTACGAACAGTCACGAGCACAAGGGTTTGGCGCTGAGGTAAAAAGACGTATCTTACTTGGAACCCACGTCCTGTCTTCAGGATATTATGATGCCTATTATGGCAAAGCAGAATTAGCTCGAAAAAAGATGCGAGAAGAATTAGACGAAGTTTTTAAAACCGTTGATATCATTCTGACTCCAACCGCCCCGACACCAGCCTTTAAGATTGGTGAACAAGAGGATCCACTTTCTATGTACAGCCAGGACATCTTTACTGTTCCGGTTAATCTCACTGGTGTACCAGCACTCACCATCCCGGCAGGATATGTTGAACGAGAGGGAGTTTCACTTCCAGTTGGGGTACAATATATAGCACCACTTGGTGGTGATGCTCGTCTGTTCCACATCGGTAAGAAAATCTACGACGAGCGCTTATAAAAGCTCTCATGGACCCAATCCAAATAGAACCAGTATCAGTTGCTGTTAAGGCAACCACGACCGTTCCAGCACCGCCAGGCGTGGATATCTTTTCTCTTATCTGGAGTATTGTGGGAAATAGCGAAGGGGCGGCTGGGCTATTAAACCCTAGTGGATTCCTCGGGGTCCTTGATATTATATGGACAATTTTTGCGTTTCTAGCCTTTATTGTGTCTGGAATCATGCTCGCTCTCTATGCGTTTGCATCAACCAAACGCTGGGAGTATTACGCCAAAGGTGATCAAGAGCTTCGCGATGAAGAGGCGCTCTATGACGAGTTATACCGCGGGGTTCGAAAATCAAATCGACTTGATGATGTGTTAACTCATATCTCTTCAGCTAATCCAAATGATTGGAAACTAGCAATCATTGAGGCTGACATCATTCTCGATGAAGCTCTCAAACAATATGGATATGCGGGAAATTCTCTCGGTGAACGTCTCAAAAGTATTTCAACATCACAACTCTCTACACTTAATGAAGCCTGGGAAGCGCACAAGGTTCGAAACCGAATTGCGCACGAAGGAGCAGATTTTGTGCTCACGAGACGAATTGCCGATGAGACCATCGACCGTTACCGTCGAGTCTTCAATGAGCTTGGTGTGTAGCGTTGCCAAATAGTGTTTTTACGTGTATATTTCACCAACTGATTTTTCAGTTCAGGTATAAGTGTACAGACCCTGTAAGGATGAGGAGAGTTTACTCTTTCGTCACAACAAAAGTAAAAAATAAATATATAGCGGGGTAGAGGAGAGGTACCTCGGGAGGCTCATAACCTCCAGACCCCGGTTCGATTCCGGGCCCCGCAACAAGAACGGACTCTTCCATTGGAAAAGTCGAAAAGAAGCTGAATAAATAAGACAAAAAGGCGGTTCCAAACCGCCTTTTTGTTCAATACTCTCGCTCGTTATCAGGAGACATACTTTTTGTATCTCTGAGTACACACCAGACGATGTTTTATCTCTTTGACTAAAGTTGTAATTAGACGTATTGTGTTTTTAACATAGTGAACTAAATAAATGTATTATGAAAACTATCTTACAGCGCACCGCACAATTATTCGCTTTTTTATTGATTGTTGGAGGTTTCACTACAACTGCTAATGCACAAGTAGCTGTTTCTCAGTCAGTTGATCTAGCTCCTGGTTGGAATATCATTTCAACACCAATGATACTTACGTCACACACGTTCTCTGTAGCAGAAACGTCAGAGAACTTTGATATCTATCTACTAGACCCTTCAAAACCAAGTGGGTGGGCAACGATGGCCGACTTAGGACAGACTGAGTTCATGCCTTTGTATGGCTACTTCATCAACAATAAGACTGATGAGGACCAGACACTCACGTTTAATTATGATACTTCAGTTGAGCCAAACCATAAATTGTTTGAACGGACATTCACCACTGAAGGCTGGTATTCAATTGGTGTAGCGAATGCTTCGTATGCAAAAAAACAAAGTGCAGATCGTGAAGATACAGATAATCCGAGTAGTATTCTAAGTTTACTTGAAGGTAAATACGATACAGTGATTGACTTTACTGATGATGTGTACGATGTAGATAGAAAAAGTGTTGCACTTAGTGACCCTTGGAAAGCGGTTGTTCCTAGCGATATCGACAAGCTTAATGACTTTCGAGATACAAAGGGCTATGTTGTGTACATCAAACAGAGTGATGCTCGTTACAATGGATTTCAAAATAACGCCGTGCCGGAAGCAACTGTTCCAGAAGAATTACACTTTTCTTTGAATGCTAATAACCCAGAAGCAACTACAGTTATTGTCGATGAAGATGATATTACAGGAGCGACTGTCTTAGAGTACACTATTAGTGCACAAGGGGGTGACATTGAACTGGATGACCTTTGGGTAAATCTTCAGACAGAAACAGCAAATCTTGAAGACGTGATAAGTGACGTCTTTATCTATATTGACGATGTAGCGTTTAATTCTGAATCAACCGTAACTACGAGTACATCAGTAGACTTTCAATTTGATGTTGCGGGTGATGTAGTGGTCTACGAAGGTGAATCTGTAAATGTTGAAGTGGTCGTACAATTCAATCAACAGGCTGGTAATTACGCTTCATATGGAGAGACTATTCAGGCACAAGTAACTGAGGAATTGGTTAAAAACACCGTTGCATACGGTATTGACGAACAACTAAGTTCAGAATACTTAATAGGTGACGCGGTTGGGAACATTCACAGTTTGTTGTCTGGAGGAATCGTTATTCCTGCTGATGGTGTGAGTACTCAAAGTGATACATTAGGTCAAAACGACACAATAGGTGAGTTCACTATTGAATTTGAGGTGACTGCAGTGGAAGATGATTATTACATCAAGGAATTCGCTTCAACAACTGCTTCAGGTTCAACTGGAGGTGTAAAATTCGCTGTTGAACCAGCTGCTGCTGGTACTGTAACTGCAGTACTTGAATCAACTGGTGATCAAGATACTCCTGGAGTATTCACAGTAGAAGAAGGAGAAACAGAAACATTTACTTTGACAGTAACATACGACCCGACTTCTGCTGGTGCTCATCGAGCAACTCTTGCAGAGGTGTGGTATTCAGCAGTTAATAATGGCATTACTGGCGCAAAGGTATACCTACCAACTCCAAGCCAAGACTTCCGAACAGCCTCTAAAGCTATTAATGCTGACTAATATGAAAACACTAATTATAGCTACATTATTACTGATCCCAGCACTTACTTTTGCAAGTGTCCCTGACTTTCCGATGGCGTTTTGGGGTACAGCAACAGTTGATGGAATACCCGCACCTACAGGAGCGATTGTTCGAGTCTATCACGGGACGGTCAAAGTTGGAGAAGCTACCGTCCGAAGCGGTGGTGTTTATGGCTATACTGAACCTACAAAACAAAAGCTTGTTGTAGGTGAGGCCACAGGTGTACTCACATTTTCTATTCAGTCCGCCGCTATCAACGGGGGTGCTGAAACACAAGGTCTCACATCAGTTACTCACCCTAGCTTTGTGTCTGGAGAGACAGTTAACAAGAATCTTGCTTTTACAACACGGGCTGTTGTTGCTCCGCCTGCAAGTAGTAGTGGGGGAGGAGGAGGCGGTGGTGGAGGAAAAGGTAAATCAAAAGCAAAAGTAACACCGAACGAACTTGTCTTAGGCTCTGCAACCTCAACTTTATCAGAAGCAGACCGAAATATTGCTTTACAGAAACAAATAATAAGCCTACTTTCGCAATTGATTTCTCTACTACAGAAGAAGATTGCACTGCAAGGAATGTAGGACGTAGAAGCAAAATACCGCTTTAAATGAGCGGTTTTTGTGTCCTGACAACACCTCAAGCTCATCAGTAGAAGAGGTTATATTTTGCTATGTAGACCCTTGAGGTGCGCCTGTTTGAGGTGTGTGTGGTAAATATTTAATTGACAAAGGGTCTTTTGGGTATAAAGTTTGTTCTAATAACTTAAAATATGGAAACACTTACTCGGCATATCTATTTCTACCAAGCCAACCCTCAAAATGCTTCCTTCAAAGAAATAATTGACGAGTTGGTATTGTTGCCAGATGACGATAAGTATTCTGAATATAGCGACGGACAAAGAGCTTTCTGTCTCCTTGAGCAAGAGAATAACGGTATCATCAAGGGGCGTCTGTGTTCATGGAGAGATAGCGATTTTCCTTTTAAATCGACGATAGGAAATCTGGAGATTGAACCACTTGAATTGGCTGAGGACGACGGCTTGGTCGAGATTACACACTTCGTCTACTTTCCTGAGAAAGATATCTTGGGTCTGGAATACAACTACCAAGGACCACGTATTGGTAAATTAGCTGACCACATAAACAAAAAACTTAATGCTGTCGGTGTAGAGAAACCAAGGTTTGTGGATTTTACACCACTATTTGATTCAAATACACTAAAACAGTTGGATAAAATGGGTGAGATTCGTGCTATAAGTCTGATGGTGCCTAAGAATCATTTGGATAGCATTAAAGACTTGGATGCAAACATTCATGGTGCCCTCTCTTCAGCAATGAATTTTGGAGAATTGGAAGAAGTGGAGTTGGTTTTACGACCAAAGAAGAATGGTCGTAAGCCCATATTAAAGAAACCAAAAGAATTTATTGGACGTCTTCGGAAGTTGGCGACAGCAGAGCATCTTAGTAAAATTTTTGATGAATTAAAGATAAAAGCTTACGATACCTCGTTAAACTCCTATAGGGAATTTGACTTACTTAAAGACAAGATGGTGTCAGAAGTCAGTGCGGTCAAACTCAATGATGGTAAAGGTGTTGATTCAGCAGATATGTTTCAAAAAATCCAACTTTCATACAAAGCTAAACGGGATGACTTAATTCGTGTGGCTCGCAAGTAGTATGTTAAAAAACATTTATTACCGATTCTACTCTTTTTTCGATACATTACTCGCAGTTTTGATATCCGCTGGTATTATCTATTGTGATAAAGCTTTTAATTTTATAGTAGTTCCTAGTAACGAGCTATTGTACACGCTGATCGCTTCCTTTGTGAGTTTGCTAGGATTTGTTATGGCTTTCACAGCTATAATTTTTTCTTTGGAAAAGAGCGCCAAACTAGAAAAATTTCAAGAATCAAAACAGTATCGTAATGTTATGGATATATATGTGAGGGCAATTAAGTGGCTTGGACTAATCGCTCTTGTTCTTGTGGGTCTAACTCTTTCTAATTTTCAGATACCAACTATGGTTGTTAAGTCGGTTGTTATTTTTGCTTTTGTCGTTTCTACCTTCAAAATTTCTAGATGTGTCTGGATTACCAAGGAACTATTTAAACTCTCTGCTGAATAAGTAAAACTATGGAGCAACAACTTATTTCTCTGCCCGAGACTTTAAAAGTAGACTTTTCTACATCAACAGTGGTAATGAATAATACTCAGTTTTCGGAAGTCACATCAGCACTAACTCAAATCGCATCAGCGCTTAATAAGACACCTGCGTTCTGGGAAACCCAAGTTTTTGCAGTCTTTGTTGGAGGATTTTTGGGATTATTACCATTTCTATATCTGCTCTACAAGGAAAGACCAATAATCAAGCTGGAACTTAGTCGTATTTTTGTTCCTGATGTCTACGGCGACCTTAAGGACGGTTTTGCAGTCACTATATCCAACCACGGTCAAAAAAGTATTGTTTTAAGTAGATTTTATTTACGGTTTCCAGATGGCGAATCATTAGTTTTTATTGGTGGAAATGGATTAGTCGGTGGAACCGACGGACTACCTCTTAAACTAGAGGGTGGCAATTCACACTCCATTATGGTTTTGGCGACTTCAACTGCTGAATTTTGCAAGACAAAGGGGCAATTTCCAGTCGCGGCTTATATCGCAAGTGCGCTCGGAAAGACTTTTAAGATACGAACGTCTAATGATTTTTGGGAAGGTCTCTTTATTTCAGCTGGACTTTATAAAAAGAATGAAAGTCAGAATACCCCATCTTAATCCACTTAAATCTTTTTGAAATAAACACTTGGGGGGAGAGGTATTCATCTATACCTTTAATCGAGTACGTCCCCATACCCCCACCCCCCCAGCACAAAGATTGAGAGAGGGGAGGGTGTACCTACCCACTCATATTTTCAAGGTCTTTTAGTAGTTGATTCCAATTAGCTAGTATCTCTGCAACAAGAAAGAAAAACTGGCTTTAGGCTGGTTTTTCTTTATATAGTATTCCCGTATATTAAAAGTATGGAGAACCAAACGAACCATATCATTGAGATCTGTATAGGTAGTGAAGAAGACGCAAAGGAAATTGTTGCTGTTCATAAAGCAAGCTGGATTGCTACCTATCCGAACGAAGAATTAGGTATCACAAAAGAAGAGATTGAAACCAGGAATTGGAATGATTCTGAGCGAATAAAATCAATGCAAGCTCTTGCGAGCGGTGAAAATTTAGACGAACGTCTGTGGGTTGCCAAAGAACGTGAAAAGATCGTTGGGTATGCGGTTGGTAAAATTAAAGATGATAATGAACTTTCTGCTATCTATCTTTTACCAGAAGTTCAAGGAAAAGGCATTGGTACCAAGTTGATGACCGAGTTTCTTAATTGGGCAGATTCACAAAAAGACTGTGTGGTCGATGTGGCCGCATACCTCGCAGACACAATTGAATTCTATCGTCATTTTGGTTTTGAAGGGGCAGAACCACTTCCAGTAATTGATGTTCCTGACTTTCCGGCTGCCAAGAAAATACCTCTAATTAGAATGCGTAAAAAAGCAGTTGGTTAGCAAGAAAATTTTACCCGTAGATTATTTGACATTTTAAGAAAAACCAGTATATTATCAGCGGATTGTAACATCCGTCCATCAACAATTTTCATGGGGAATCCAAATGGCTACCACGGCCGAAGAACTGTCGTCCAATCCCACCAACGATCAGCCCAAGCTCGACAATCGTCAGTGGTACCGCATTGCGGGTGCCGCTGCCGCTGTCGCTCTGGGGATCGCTCTCCTCATCTGGGCCCTCAGCCCGGCAAAGGGGGTCGATGTCGCCACCGGTGTTCCGCCGGTTTCGGCGGAACACCGCGATACCGCGCAGGAGATCATCACCGCCCTTCAGGCTCTGCCCGAAGGAGAGCGGAACAGCTACATGTCCACTAGGTACCCTGAGCTGG
>JAIYEC010000019.1 GCA_027487145.1 bacterium
AATTACTTTGGTGAAACTCTTGTGTGGTGGGGACTGGCGATTACTGTCTTGCATGCACCGTTTGGCTATCTAGCACTGATTGGACCACTTACGATTACCTATATCGTAACCAAAATCACAGGTCCAATGATAGAAAAAATCTTCATTGAAAAATACGGTGAAGAGTACGTGACCTATATGAAACAAACGAGCTACTTCATCCCTCTTCCACCTAAATAGTAAAACGGAGACACAAGTCTTCGTTTTACTATTTCACTTTTTTGCAACGATCAGAACAATACTGGACTTGTTCCCATTGCCCGCGAGAACTCCAAGACTTTCGATTTGAAAATGGCTTTTTGCAGACAATGCAGAGTTTTGTTTCTTTATGATTCACGGCCATAGTACTTTCTAGTATACTCCAGCTATGGAAGCTTCGCTTATCTACCCTCATCAATTATTTGCACAGCACCCAGCTCTTAAAAAGGGTCGATTGGTCTACCTCGTGGAGGAACCGCTACTTCTCACCCACAATCCTTCTCACGTACAGAAGCTGCTCCTCCACCGACTATCGTTTCAAGCCTTCAAAGAAAAGCTAGAACATGCAGGATATGAGGTGAAGTACCTTGAGATCGCTACCCTGCTAGATACTGCTTCGGTCTTTGCCCACCTTAAAGACGCAGGCGTAACGACGCTTCATATTGTTGATACAACAGATGATTACCTGGAACGTGAAATATTATTGGCTCAGAAAACTCTCGCCTTCGTGCTCCACCGCTACGAGTCACCGCTCTTTCTCTTATCCAAAGCAGAAGCTAGTAGTCGCTACCTTGACTCTAAGCGCTTCATGGCAAAGTTCTATAAGCAGCTTCGCATCGATAGAAATATTCTAATGGACGGTGATACGCCCCGCGGTGGTGCCTTTAGTTTTGATGAAGACAACCGAAAAAAGTTACCCAAAAATATTGGACTTCCAACTGAGATTACCTTTTTTGAAAACGGGGCGATTACAGAAGCGAAAGCTTGGCTCACCACCTTTGAAAGCGAACGCTACGGCGAAGCCAACGTCTGGGTACCCTATACACACGAAATGGCGCAAAAATTCCTGGAGGAATTTTTGTGCACTCGCTTTGCAGAGTTTGGTCCTTACGAAGACGCTATCACGACGACACACACGAGGCTTTTTCACTCCACCCTCTCACCCCTCATAAACATTGGTCTCCTTGCGCCACAAGAAGTACTAGAGGCTGCATTGTCATATGCAGAAACTAATCCGACCGTGCCGATTAATTCACTAGAGGGATTTGTGCGACAAATTCTTGGCTGGCGCGAATTTATTCGCGCCGCGTATGAGGTAGATGGTCGAGTCATGCGTACCAAAAACTTCTTTGCCCACAACCGTTCGCTCCCTACCGGCATCTGGAACGGCTCAACAGACATTCTGCCCCTTGATCTCACTATCATTCGTTCATTGCAGTATGGCTATACGCACCACATTGAACGTCTCATGGTAGCTGGCAATTATTTCTTGCTCTCTGGCACCAATCCAGATGAGGTATACCGGTGGTTTATGGGGATGTATGTCGACGCGTATGACTGGGTGATGGTGCCAAATGTCTATGGTATGAGTCAGTTTGCCGACGGTGGGCTATTTGCCACCAAGCCATACATCTCCGGCGCTAGCTACCTCAAGAAAATGTCAGACTACCCCAAAGGAGACTGGGAGGACGTATGGACAGCACTCTACTGGAACTTCATCAATACGCATAAGGAATTTTTTTCGAAAAACCATCGCCTCTCCATGATGCCAAGACTCCTTGAAAAAATGTCACACGAAACAAAAGCTACTCACCTGACATTGGCACAAAAACACCTTGCAATTAAAGGGTAATGTGGTACATTTTGACAATCATTCGTACACTTTGTATAAAGTTGCGAGTACCATTTATATCTTAAGCCAAAATAATTTGCGACCACAACACCAAGGAAACCAAAAAGATACTCGAACTCGAATTAATGCTGCTATTAAAGCCCCCGAGCTTCGTATCATCACCGACACTGGTGAAAACCTTGGAATCCTGTCGCTCGCAGATGCCATCAAGGCAGCCGAAGAACGGAAGCTCGACCTCATCGAGATTTCTCCGAAAGCCAATCCTCCGATTGCAAAAATCATGGACTACGGAAAGTACCGGTACGAAACTGGACGTAAGGCTCGTGAAGTTAAGGCCAAGAGCCATATTACCGAAACTAAGAGCGTCCAGGTAAAGATTGGTACTGGCGACCACGACCAACAGCTTAAGGCAAAGAAAACAGCTGAGTGGCTCGCTGAAGGGCACCGAGTAAAAGTCGACCTCTTCCTCTGGGGTCGCTACAAATACATGGAAGCTGAATTCCTCAAAGAACGTCTCGAACGATTCCTTAAAATCATTCCGGCTGACTACAAAATTGCTGATCCAATGAAAAAGAGCCCTAAAGGTTGGACCACCACCCTCGAACGCGTCGCCGCCAGCAAAAATAAGAAGCCAGTTATTCTGCCAGCAGATGCAAAGCCAAAAGCTGAAAAGAAGGCCGGAGCGACAGAACAGAAGACAAAGAAAAAGTCACTTGATGATCTCCTTGAAGTCGGTCTTATCTAAAGAGTAGTAAAAATGCCCATTTCAGGCATTTTTGCTAGCAAACCCTTGATTTATAGCACCAAATACGGTACAGTACTGCCACTTTACTGAAACCCCCTTTCAGTGATGCCCGATCAAAACTAGCTAGTATGAAAACAAATAAATCATTTACCAAGCGTATTAAAGTGACCAAGAATGGCAAGCTCGTTGCGCGCAAGCCAGGTCAGAATCACTTTAATGCCCGTCAGACTGGGCAGCAGCGACTTCGCCGTAAGCGAACTCAGCTTCTCAACCTCAGCAAAAAAATCACTCGTCGCTTCCTCCCT
>JAIYEC010000051.1 GCA_027487145.1 bacterium
ACTCAAGTTAGCTGCCGATATGGGTCTTAGCACCTTGAGTAACCCTGACCGCTATGGACTTACCTTAGTACTCGGAGGAGGTGAAGTAAAACTGCTTGATATGACCTATGCGTACGGTGTATTTGCCAACAAAGGGGTCCGAGCTGAACCAAGAGCTATTCTTAAAATCGAAGATAGCCAAGGAAACATCGTTGAAGAAGCCCAGGTAAAAGAAGAACGTATCTTAGATGAAAATACCACCAATATGGTAAGTGATGTGTTGTCTGACAATGTCGCTCGAACACCACTATGGGGCTCAAACAACCTCCTTAACTTCCCCGACCGAGATGTAGCTGGAAAGTCTGGTAGTACCAACAATTATCGGGACGCCTGGATTATGGGATACGCTCCAAATATTGCAGTCGGAGCCTGGGCTGGAAATAACGATAACTCACCAATGAAAGGGTTGTCTGGTCTTATTACCACCCCAATGTGGCGGGAGTTTATGGATATAGCTCTTGCTAAGTTACCAGAAGAGTCATTTACCCAACCGTACATCCCGACTGATGTGAAGCCAGTCCTAGCAGGCGCCTATACCGACGCTTACACCCTAGAACTCACCCTAGCGTCCTCTACAGACCCTCAGGCGGACTTTAACAACGCCTATAACAATATTCATAGTATCTTGCATTATGTAGATAAAAACGACCCTCGTGGGCCTTACCCGGAGAATCCTGGTGCAGACGAGCAATATCGATACTGGGAGTATGGTGTACAGTTGTGGAAACAAAATACTCTAGGTGTATACGCTTCGAGTTCAGCAGCAATCAGTTCATCGACCGAGAACGTTTCCGAAGAAGATGAGGCTGAACCAGAACCGAGACGAAGACGGTCACGCAACTAACCCTAAATAAAATCAACTGGACTATGTTGGTCACCAAGGCGCTGTGCAAGCGCCTTTTTGATTATCTCTTTTTTCTTTAGTATCTCAGTTTTAATAATACTGGGGGTTTTTATATACACGACTCTTGAGGCAACTGTATAGGAAAATTGGGTTGTAGACACCTCTATACCTAACACTTCTTTTATCACAACCACCACTTCTAAAAGTACTGACTGTTGTGGCGGTTTAAATATTTTTTTGTAACGCAGGAGAAGGTTTCCTAGTTGTTCTGAATTCTGAACGGGATCCTTTTTCTGCATGTTACTTATTCATTGGCATCACGAGATACCGCAGTGACTTATCAGAGAGACCCTCAAGTACCATCGCTCTACCAATCCCTGCAAAATGCATAATGACTGAGTCGTCTTGGATATGTGACAAAGGATCCATCACATACTGCTGATTAAAGTTGAGTGCTAACTCTTCCCCGTCTACGTCAGCTCTCATGGTGTCAGTCGTGTGACCAATCTCATTGTTGTTTGAGGCGATAGTGAGGCTGTTATCAGTGATGGTAAATGAAACCTGTCGAAACTTATTTAAGAAAATATTTGTTCGTTTAAATGAACGGAGAAGATCCTCTTTAAGGACTGTTACGTGCGACACGTACTCCTTAGGGATAATTTGTGTATAGTCAGGAAAACTTCCTGTAACAAGTCGTGATGACACATACACACCGTTCTCAAAATTAAGTGCACAGTGATTATCGGTAACAATTAGTTTTACACTCCCCTCAACTGAATCACAAACCCGCGCTAACTCCACAGCGTTCTTACTTGGAATCATAAACGATTGCTCTAAAGTAAAGCCTTTTTGGGCTACAGTTTTTTCCATCAAACGAAACGAGTCGGTAGCAACAAACGTGAGTGTGTGTTCTTTCTTTTGTTGGATAAAGACACTACCGAGTTCTGGTTTTATAGACGTTACCGAAGCAGCGAAGGCTACACTTTTAATTCCGTATGAGAACATTTCAGTATGGATCGACAACTCTTCACCTTGAATCTTATGAAGGGTTGGAAAATCATCTACTGGAAATAGTTTAATTGAAGTATTTGAAGAGGTTGTTTCAATTAAGAGCACCTGATCTTCAGTACGAAGTGTAATTTCCTTTTGAGAAAGAAACTGAATACTCTGAAGGAGTGTCTGTGCTGGAACCGCTACCACTCCTTCCTCAACCACTGAACCCTCAAGAGTGGTCATGATGCTTATTTCAAGATTAGTAGCTTGCAGAGTGATGCCACTTTTTGAAGCTTCTATGCGAACACATTGAAGAACCGGTAAGGTTGCGTTCTTGGTGCTTGTCTTACCAATAAGTTCCAGGGTGTGGAGTAAGTTGCTGTGTGGAATAACAATTTCCATATTTCTTATTTATACACCATTTTAGTCTTTATTATTAGGGGTGTGGAAGTGTGCAAAAGGTAATTTTATGCTGTATTTTTAATGCTTTTATATCAACAGGTGATAGAAGAATGTGGGTACGGAACACCAAGTAACTGTGTATTGGTGTGGGTACAAACACCAGGATTATTTTTACCTGTGTATAAGCCCTACTTTCATCCCCACAAAAAGGTCTCGTTTTAGGTTATTTCCCCAGCTTTTGTTCCTAATCTTACCCAGTCTATACAATAGTTTCCCCCAGCTAATTCCTGGTTGCAAATAAAAAAATGTCCAACTGGACATTTTTTTATTTGAGTAGCATCCTAACTTGGGTGATCTCTTCTTCAATTTCCCCACCTCGTCTGATTTCTTCTTTAATCTTTTCACATGAGTGAATGACAGTTGTGTGGTCTCGACCCCCTAACTTTTTTCCGATGGCGGGGTATGAGATTTGGAAATCTTCACGCAGGATGTACATGATGATTTGTCTTGGCTTTACAACTTCTTTTCGTCTCGTTTTTTCGTAGATACTAGCTGGCTCAATGTCGTAATAGCGAGCTATTTTGTCTACAACATCAGTGATAGCAAGGGTCTTTCGTGGTCTTGAGCTATTCTTGATGATTAATCGCACCTCATCGACAGTCAGAGTTTTTCCAAGGAGTTGTGACTGACACATGATAGTGTTGAGTGCACCTTCTAGTTCTCGAACATTCCCTTCAATATTCTGGGCCAAGTACTCAACCACATCATCATAGAGAACAATGCTATTTTGCGCCGCTTTTGCGCGTAAGATAGCTGCTCGTGATTCAAAATCAGGTGCCGGCAGATCAACAATCATTCCCTGGCCAAAGCGTGACTGAAGGCGTTCTTCAAGCCCAGAAAGAAGCGCTGGGTGAATGTCACTTGAGAACACAATTTGTTTATTGTTGTCATGGAGCGCATTAAACAAGTGGAAGAGTTCTTCTTGAGTTTTTTCTTTTGAGGCGAGAAATTGAACATCGTCCATGATAAGTACATCGTACTGTCGATACTTATCCTTGAAACTATTAGCTGTTCCGTTTTGTAGAGAGTTGAAGTAGTCAACCGCAAATCGTTCACTTGTTACATAAAATACTTTTTTACCAGTCTTTTTGATTTGGTTCCCCACTGCTTGAATGAGGTGAGTCTTACCATGCCCAGTCTTTCCGTAGATAAAGAGCGGGTTGTAGGTGATACCTGGTTTTTCGCTTACGGTGCGGGCTGCAGCGTGTGCGAGAGCGTTGTACGGACCAACCACAAAATTTTCAAACGAGTATTTTGGGTTAAGATTATCGCTTTTATTTACATAGTATTCTTCAAGCGGAAGAGCAGCGTTGATGGTTTGGTTTTTGTTTGCTTCCTGCTTCTTTTCATTTCGTTGTACAACAACATACTCAATACTACGGATGTGTGGTGTGAGATCCCGGAGAGTTTTTAGGATCATGGTCTGGAATTTGTCTTGTAACCAATCTTTTACAAAGACGCTTGGGACGCCAATAGTAGCAGCTCCGTCTTCAATGGATACGATATGTGTATCCCGGAACCAGGTTTTGAAGTTGGCAGCAGTGATAGAGAGCTCTATTTTCACAAGAGCGTCGTCCCAGAGTTGTTTTACATCAATCTGCTTAGTTTGTAAGATGCGGTTTTGAGTAGTTTGATGAGAAGTGAGGTTCATAAGACGTGCAGAATGGATGACGTAACCAGCATTATACCTGGGTGTGGAAAAGTGTAAATAAATTTGAAAAATTACGAGTAATTTTGATACCCTTTTCAACTTCAAAAAGTGCAACTGTGTACAAACTGTGTATAAGAACAGGTTTATAAAAACACCACTTTAAACAGGTGGTCTATCCTCAAAAATACCCCACCCTTCCCTGCCACAACTAAGACTTTGTTTGTAGCGGCAGAGGTAATATAGCGCCCTATTGAAATATTTCCGACATCATGTATAGTAGTGGCCACGTATGTCAAAACGAACCTATCAACCAAGTAAGCAAAAGCGAGCCACCACTCACGGGTTTTTGGTTCGTACCGCTACTACTTCTGGAAAGAAGATCATCCAAGCTCGCAGACGTAAAGGTCGCGCACAACTCACGGTAAAAAAAGCTCGCTAGAGCTTTTTTTCGTTATACAATGAAGGTATGTTAAAACGTAGTGAGCGGCTTAATCGAGCGCAGTTTACTGAATTTGGTCGTAAAGGAAAGCGTTACTTCAATGATTCACTTAGTATTAGTGTTTTTCCCTACCCGACGTTTCATGGAGCGGTTGTGGTAAGTAAAAAGGTCTCTAAAAGCGCCGTAAGGCGTAACAAACTCCGCCGCCAGGTGTATGCACAATTACACAGTGCTAAACAATCTGGTCGGTCTGGGGTGTTTGTGTGTATTTTAAAACCTGAAGCTGAAAAGATGACGAGTGCTCAATTTCGCGGTGCAGTAAAAAATCTCATTGAACGAACAGGAAAACCTGCGTAGAATAGCAACATCAATCAATCTGTATGTTTAGTTATATTTGGCACACCATCTTTTTCGACCCAATTTACAATATTCTTATCTTCTTTGTAGATACCGTTCGGGGCGGTGATGTTGGCCTAGCTATTATTGCCACTGTGGTAGTAGTGAAGTTAGTGCTTCTTCCTCTTTCAATCAAGGCGGCTAAAACCCAAAAGATCATGCGGGACATTGAGCCAAAACTGCGAGAAATAAAAGAAAAACATAAAGAAGATCGTCAGGCACAAGCGCAAGACATGCTTGCTCTATACAAGGAGTACAACCTCAATCCGTTTGCCAGTATCTTCCTTATTTTTCTTCAGATTCCAATCATCTTCGCCCTCTACTTCGCGGTATACAAAGGTGGCGGTATTCCCTTGCCAGAGGTAAACACTGCATTGCTATATAGCTTCATTGCGGTACCAACCGAGGTATCAACTATGTTTTTAGGTATTGTTGATGTTACTGGACGAAGCCTTCTCTTGGCTCTTGGTGCGGGTATCACGCAGTACTTTTACACCTCAATGACCTTACCGAAGTTAGCTACTCGCGACCCAGAGGCTACACCAAGTTTTAAGGATGACTTCACCCGTAACATGCATATTCAAATGAAGTATGTGATGCCGTTTTTGATTGTCTTTATTGCTTACACCATTTCAGCTGCCATCGCCCTCTACTTCTTTGTTAGTAACCTCGTGATGCTCGCTCAAGAGTTGTATATCCGAAAGCATCGTTAATCAAGAACACACCAGTAATCAATACCTAAGCCTAATTTTAGTACACTTGACTCAACTATCCTTCCTTTTGGTTGCCTACTATTACAGTCTCCTACTGCGTATTGAGACTGATCTCCCGAGTAAGCAATGACAGCAGGGTAATTGCACGTTACTTTAGCACCTATTGTACCTGCGCCTGTAATTTCAACCTTGCCAAATTTTTCATTTATACACTCGTTGGAAAGCTGAGCTTGATCATTACCAGAAACTTTAGCAGATGTTGTGAAGGTAACGTCTTTTGTCCAACTACCTTTTTGTTGGATTACTTGTCCATATCTTGATTTGACTATTGTACGTTGCAATGTACAAGCTGCAGCTAAATCATCAGATTTTATTTTTCCTCCGTTATTCATACATTCCCAACTAAATGCTGAAAAAACCGGACCTGATTCAGTCCCTGCAGGACAGCCAGACATATCCAAAGTGATCACACGTACCTCTCCAACCTTGCTCTCACTCCGCCAATTACACCCACCTCTTTTCATGTTTTTAAGAGCTTCACTTCCAGCATCATCAAATTCAACATTAGTTTCTTCTGGAGTTGGTTCAACAGCTTTTTGGCTAGGAATAGCAGGACGTTCTGGGAGTTTATCAAAAGTAATCTCGCGGTTTACCAACTGTGGGTTGATGAGTTCAAGAATAATCACAGCACTAAGAATTAGTAAGAGGCCTAAAATAGCTCCTTGGATGTCAGACAGTGCTTCGCCTTTGGTATTAATAACATCGCTGAACATGTACTTAGCACCTGCAATCACAATTTTAATAACGGCTAGTAATGCAGCTACAGCAATTGACATGCCGTATAAGAAGTTTATGTATTGCTCAAATGTTTGAACTTGATTTCCCTGTCCAGCGTTACTAAGATCAACTAGTGGCGCGTAGACACTCCCCTGCGCCAGTAAAATACCAGGTATTAGAAGAAGTAGAAAACTGAATAGGGCAAAGATTGACTTCATATGTTAATTATCGATGACAGGCGAGGTAAAGTCACGATCGTAAACCCACAAACTGTTAGTTGTTTTATTAATAAAATAGAGAGCACCCGAACGGACCCTCGGATACAACATATCAATTGAGGTATTGGCAATAGCACTGATATCTTCAATAAAAAATGAGTAATTTACCTCTGGTACAAAGTACCAGAGAGAATCATTGAGGGTAGCTTCACCTTGATACCAGCTAGACAAGGTTTGGCTCTCGCTTGTCACTCCACACACAAACGTTTCTACATGAGATGCACACTTTTCTGGGTATAGCGGGATATCGAGAGCACTTAAATCACCATTTGTTTTATTAAATAGAAAAGTTTTTGGTTGGTTATTTTCTATCTTTGCATAGACTATCCATGTAGCACTAGCTTGCATCGATAAACCAAAGCCAGAAATAGGGAGACGACGAAAAACATCAGAAGAAACCTCATAGACGTATCCTTCTAGTTCTTCAGCTGGTTTTGGATACGTATAGTGTGGACCGTTTACTGTTTCCCCAAAGGCCACAACAGCTTCTCTGAAGGGAATGGTGAAAATAGTAGCTCGCTCTTCGTTTGTTGGATTGTAAGAAAAACCAACAGTGTTTAGGCTATTTCTTTCTGTGTAGACAAGAACATTCTCAGTCGTAAATGATATGTCTGCCACCCTCGTTTCAATAGTGGCTGAAGTCACAGTGCTGGTACCATTTGGTAAGGTTACAACCGTGATCGTCCTACTATCATTTGGCACAACTGCCACATATTGGCCATTTGGAGAAAAGACAGCTCTCGTAGCGGTAGGAATGGTAATGTTTGATAATCTCTCCTCGTTTCCCGTTACAGCGTCGACTTTGTAAACGTGACCAGTGCCAGCCTCGGCAAAATATACATAAGGATTACTGGTACTACTGGTAGAAAATGGAACATAGCCGATTACTTGACGGAAAGAAAGTTGTCGAAGGTATGGAACACTTGTCGTAGCACTATCATTTCCAAAGATATCCTCTATACCAAATGGTAGTTCGTCGCCTTGTAAGCCAAACGCATTGTATAAATCTTCTCGTGCGTCATCTCCCCCAAAAAAGAGATAGAGCCATAACCCAATGAGGATTAAGAGTATGATGCCAGCGACAATAAGTAGCCAAGGTTTTCTCATAGAATATTTAAACTAAGTGAACCTCGAGCACCTTGAAGAAATTTGGTGGTACTTTGTACTCGGAATCCAACTTCTACCTGAGCCCCGCTACCAGTTTTCTCAAGAGTTATTTCATAAGGATTGTTGCCGGGCGACACTGGTTCTCCATCTATTTCCCAGGTAACAACATTTGGATTATTGTACACTTCAGAATCAAGATTATATGGAACGACTCTCATGGTGTTACTGTTGCTGATTAATTCAAATGGACTTTTGAGCGCTATAGGCTTAAGACCGTAGAGTGTACTTACTTCATAAAAGAATACTTGAGGTGTTGTGTTTGGAATTGTAATCGATCGCCTCGCAATAATGGTACCGTTGAGTTTCGATACGGTAACCGAAAGTACAGGGAAGCTGTCTTGTGACATAGTAAAAGATACCCGATTAATGTTTCGAAGGGGACCTCCCTGGATAACGGTATTGTTAAATCTCCAGGTGTAGAGATATTCTCCCTTAAGTGGATTGGGGTTACTTATCAGAGCAGTAGCGTTAATAGTGCTATCGGGAGTTGGAAGAGCTCGCCCTTTGTAAAAATTTGGAGTGTGTGTTTGAGGCTCAATGATGATATCAAGATACAATGGGGTGATGGTTTGTGAGACCCGCTGCAAGGCTCCTCCAGAAGAGGAAAGCACTGCTTGTATCTCGGAGGATTCACCAGCTCTGGGGGCTGTGAGTTCTATTGAGCGACGATTGGTAGCCCAATCTAATTTAGTACCATTGAAATACCATTCAATGGTAGCTCCAAAACCGTCTGCGCCGTAGTCATTGATAGTGGCTGTAAAGTCTGTCTCAGGAGAAGGAAAGGCTGGATCTAACACTACCGTAGTGGTGTTATCAATAAAACCACTCGTTTCAAATTGAGCTAGTGCAAACCATGGAGTGGTACTCAAAACTATGCCAATTAAAAGTGGCCGCATAACTATATGATAGCAGATGAATGAGTCTGAAAAGTTTACTACTGTAGACTAGAGTATCCTGTTTACATAGCCGGCTCGGTGTAGTTCTTCTAGTACCAGGTTAGCAATTTTGACTAACTTTTTCTCTCTGTAATGGGCCATGAGAATAAAGATAGTTGTTGCAGGAATTATTTTGAAAAATGGTACCAATTCTAAACCAAGCATTATGAGGAAGCGCTTTATAAGCCATGTAAAAAGCCTCTTTTTCCACCAACCACCACTCGCCCGCCCAAAAGTCCAAAAAGCCAGAATAATTGAAACAAGTATTGAAGCGATAGTAGTAAAAATTATTCCGATAATTGATACATCTAAGACATCGAGGAAGTCTTTCAAAATAGCTAATCCCACAATAATCACTGGAAACGGGGGTGTGACTGGTGGTTTTTTTACCATCAAAAGTTCATCACCGTCATTAAACAAGTCTTGATTATCTTTTATTATCCTTCTCGCATTTCGTAAAGCTTTGAAATAAACTTTACTTCTTCTGGGTTGACGAGCTGGATTGGCTTCTCTCGATCTTCGAGAAGAATCTTCCGCTGCCAAAAGAGAACCACCTAATACTGCCGCCTTTAATACGGTATTTGAACGTACCTGTTTTCGGGGCCTTCCCTTTTGAACCGTTACGTTCGTTACTCTAGTTTGGTTGGTTGTTGCGTAACGGCTAGTTGGTGCCGATGGTGCAGTGGTATCTTCAGGTGTATATTCATCACCGTACTGTTCTTCATTGAATTGACTAGCGATATCTCGCCCACCATCAAACTCATTTGTGTTATATGGAGCCGCCATGTACTCCGATTATACTATATGCGGGATGCTTGCAGTTCTGCTCGGGCTTGGCGAATCTGTAGTAATTGAGATGGGTCTGATGTGATGATTTGATCTTCGGTGTACGAAGCAATAATCTTGATAGCCACGTGCTTGAGACCAACAAAGAAGATACCCTCCCCGACATTTGATTCTAGTAAGAGGAATTTCTCTTCATCTGTGAGATTAAACGTCCGTTGGATGTTATCAATTGCGGTCGGTGATTGCTTCATGAGGAGTTGAATTGATGAGTTGGTGATCATCGGAACTCCGTATGGTGAGCGGAGAAAGTCGTCAACGTCTTGGGTAATGGTAGCAATACCTAGGTAGTATTTTCGACCACGTTTCGCAAGACTAAAGAGGAATGAGGCAGTATCTTCAGATTTCATCATCCACCACGCTTCATCAATAACTAAGAGTCGTTTTGCAAGACGCCTTCGCACTGAACCCCAAATGAAGTTGGTCACAATGTACATCGCTACGGTCTTGAGTTCATCCTCCATATCTCGGAGCGAGAACACCACAAACTTTTGATTGATATCAACGTTAGATGGTTTATTCATGAAACCAGACCAGGTACCCGAGGTGTACTTTTGCAGACGATTGATAAGCGATTGGCTACCCTCCATTCCAGCCAGAACCATCTCAAAGTCAGATAGTAGTGGAGGTTCTAGTTCGGCAAAATTAGTCTCACCAGTGATATCTTTAAGAGCGTAGGTTTCTTGGATGGCCATGTCAATGAGTGTCTCTTCTTCTGGTGCGAGACCACCAAGCATCAGTCTAAAGAGCCCCACTAGTTCAATAATGTGGGTACGAAGAACATCGGCGGGATCTTCATCACTTTGAGGAGCCGGAAGATCAAACGGATTAATGTGATGACTAGAAGACAGTGAAATATTAAAGAATCGACCACCAGTTGCTTCGGCCAAGTATTCATATTCGCGTTCTGGGTCAATAACAATCACTTCGGTACCAAACATGAGAGAGCGAAGAATTTCCAGCTTTAAACCATATGACTTCCCTGCTCCTGAGGTAGCAAAGGTCACTGAGTTATAGTTCGTTAGGGCATAGCGATCAAACAGCACGAGGCTCGAATTATGGCGATTGATACCATAGAGGATTCCTGTATCTGAGGTAAGGTCAAACGAGGTAAACGGAAAGAAACTAGAAAGCGGTGAAGAGTTGAACTTGCTGTGCACTAAAAGTTCGTCGTTTCCCAGCGGTAGAACACTCTTAAAACCTTGTTCTTGCTGAAAAAGGGCTGGTTTCATAGTGATCAAACGCGCATCAAGAATGCCTCTAATATCATTTTCAGCTTTATTAATAAGAGCCTCATCTTCCCCGTAGATAGCCAGGTAAAATCCCACATCAAAGAGCTTCTCTTCTGATTGTTGTAACTTATCACGAAGGTCCTCTAGGTTCATGTAAGCGGCTTCCAGTTGTGGGTCACGTACTTCGCCGCGTTCTTCTTTTGTGTTTATCTGACTTTGTACTTCAGCTACTTTCTTCTGGAATTTTTTGAGCGTTTCTGCGGTATCAATCGGGTGAATAAAAATTGATACATCGATTTCTCGCGCTAAATTGAGTACCGGCTCAAGCCATCCGTCGTTGAGGTATCGTGGGTATGAGACAGCATAATAGACTCGTGCGTTTACACCACTGATATTGATACTACGAGGATTTATCTGTACAGCTGAAGGTGCCACGACATCAACAAGTGTCATGAGATGGTCCTTAAAAGAAACACTGTTGTTCTTTTTTGGTTGTAGTGAGTCAAATATTCCCATACATTAGATTGAAGTATCAATTAAAGGAGCTGAACCGGTTGGGTCATTAGGGTTGTACGTGTGGTAGAAGAGTTCAACCAACTCATCTTTCCCTAATGTTACGGTTCGAACACCGATGCGAGCCAAACCTTCAACAACAAGCGATACTCGTTGTTCAAGCTGAGTTCGTTCTTCTTCAAAGATGCCATCTTTTACGGTAGCGGCACCGCTTTTGGCACGAAACAATCCACTAAATCCCCTACCAAAATTAACCTTCGTGGGGCTGTATGAGACAATCACAAAAAAGTTCTTACTCATAACATCTACTTGGCTTGTGAAGGTTCGGATGAATTCCATGTATTCTCGGAGTTGAATACGCATAAGGTCATTATCTTGTTTCCCTTCTAGTGTTTGCAACACAGAGAGATAAGGCTCTATGTTCAGCCTACGAGAGCGCATATGAATTTGAATTGAGAAATCAAGCGTATTTAAAAACTGCTGAAATTGAGACAAGATGGCGCGTTGTTCATCGTATGATTTAAGCGCAAAGTTCACCGAAGAAGCCAAAACAACCATGGTCATCTGGCCATTTTTTTGAATGACAACATCGTCTTTGATGTCTTTCAAAGAGACGAAATTTTGACTAGCGGCGTGTGAGGGGGTCATGATTTTTTCTCAATAGCTTGTAATTCAAGGCGTCTTGCCAGTGACGATAGATCGCCAGTCTTTTTTGTTCGTATTGTTGGTTCAAATAATTCAGGGGCTGGTTTTTCTGCTTCGGTTACTTTGTAGAGCATCTCTTCTTTACGCCAGAGGTAGAGACGTTTTTGCGAAAAGTAATTAACGATTGCTTCTAAAAAGAATGAAAATGGTCGATTATTAACCGGGTAAAAAGCTAAAGCACCGGCTAGAAGTGCCAAAGGTACGCCAGTAAAGACAAAAATCAAAAACGGTAACCGAAGAAATAATACTATTGCCATACCTAATCCCCCACCTAAATACAAGAATTGTCGCCAGGTGAGTGGACCAAAAATCTTGTCTTCGATTTCGATAAATTGTGGTACCTCAAAGCGCATCCCAATAGAAATAGCAAACAAACAGATAAAAGATTATCTGCAAGTGCTAGTTACTTTTTTGTTAAATGACGACCTCATATTTATATACCCAGCTATTTCTAACAGGACAAGTACAGTATCATTATACACAATGAAAATCACGAAGAGAGAACCACGTCCCCTACTTGGCGCTATCAGTTTCCCAACGTGGAGGCTCGGCTGGAGGTGGTGCCACCTCGGGTTGCGTATTGTTGTAGTGAGCGAGGATATCAGCTTGGCTAGATTGGTACACCACATCAGACCCAGGCCGAATTTCAGCCATATCGTGTGACATGGTTCTAACTGGTTGCAGCGGAACTGATTCTATTTGGGTTTTAATAATTTCATTATTTGTAACGGTTGTTTGCGGTGTAAAAGGTATAACGTAGGCTGCTTGAGTAACTATTTCTTGTTCTTTTACAGAAACATATTCTTCGAACATTTTAAGTATCCCTTGCCGCTGTATCTCGTCGTATATACCCAGTGTGTGGAAGAGGAATCCGTTAAAATCTTCTGCTCTGAAAATATTAAGAAAAGTATCACCACAAAATTCAACAAGTTTTCTTCGGTCCACTTCACTTAGAGGAGTAAAAGCAGCTTTTTTTGTAACTGCTAGTTTAAAATCAATAAATTTCTCTAGTTTGTCAGTATAGAGTGCTTCAAGAGCAGTATTTCTGCGAATAATATCTGGATCGTCATTAATTTCTCGATACGCTGTATCAATCGAAAGCCGTATGTCATCGGGGGTAGAAAAATACAGATTATTGATAACTGTTACCGCTTCAAAAGGAGCTATGGCACATTCTTGAGCCAAGAATTCAATTAGTTCAAATCTGCTTATAAAGAGAAAAAGATACATGGTATAGCCATTCTCAAAAATAACTTTTTGTAGTTCATTAAAGGAAAGAACCTCAGAAAAAGTCGCTACGCTTTTTGATGGCATATCTCCTAGCACAAAATCACGGTAGTCTGGACTAAGGATTGACAGTCTTTCTTGGAGTAATAAATCTGTTTTTTCAATCATAGGTTATTTTTCCTCTCCTTCTTTTTTCTCATCCTTGCCAGCTGCTTCCTTGAGTGCAGCGGCTTGTTCCTTAAGGGCTTTTTGTTCTTTGGCTGATTTTTCTTTCTTGCTACCATCTTCACCGTATTTATTTCTTAGCTCTTCAACAACATTTTTATCTTTATACAATTCACCTTTAATAGCGCCACCGACTAATACGCCGGCTCCTCCAGCAGCAAGTGTGCCAGCAACAGCTCCTCCAGCAATTCCTCCAGCTAAACCACCACCTCTAATTTTACTTTTTCCTAAGAATTCGTTCTTTGTTTCCTTTTCTCTTCTCTCAAGATAATCAAGTTCATGCTTATATCGTGCTCGCATAGCTTTTCCGTCTACGAATTTCTTAGCCCCGTCTTCTGCTTCTTTGTGCGCAGCTTCTGCTTTAGCCAAATCTTCCGCTAACTGTTTCGTGACTGCTTGTTGTGCTTCTTCTTCAGCTTTTGCTGCTGCTTGCATGGCGGCGTCGTTTTCAGCAATGCGTTTGATTATCTGTTCACGTTTATTCGGATCAGTCTCAGCCGCCAATTGAGTGTTGAGGTTTCTGATTTCGTTTCGGTACGGGTCTTTTACCGAATCAATCTTTTTCTTCTGCTCATCTACTTTTTTCTTCTGCTCATCTACCTCTTTCTTAGCAGCTTCTTGCGCTTCTTTGTGCGGCTTGTATTCTTCAGATCCTAGAGCTGCAGTCCTTGCGGCCTTCGCTGCCCCATCCTTATCGTCAATAGCAAGTGAGTCCAAGAATTCAGTTTCTTTTTTTACTGTAGCTTTTTGTCTGGTTACAAAACCTCCCTTACTACTTTCGCCTATACCCATGGCTTTACCAACTCCCCCAACGTTTCTGACATCCCATGTAGCATCAGCTGCCTTCCCTGCTGCTTTGAACACTTGCTTACCAGCGAAACTATTTGCCGCCCATCGCTTTCCTGTTTCAGAGTTTACAAATTTATCTGCTAATGCCCCTCCTGTATTTCGGCCAATTCGAGCCGTCATTCCAAGTGTTGCACCCCCAACAGCACCTCTTACCTTCCGTTCAAATGATTTACCAAGACTAACAGCCTTGTCTCCAAAATCCATACCAAGCTTACTCGCCATCGTGAGAGAAAGGGTAAGAAATATACAAATAAGTACAAAGAACGGGAGTGTCCCAAGATTAGTGACACCACTTTCACCAGACCGGGAAACATTTTCAAAAGCCCCTCTCCAGTTTGGGTTAGCTAGACTACTTCCATTTCCGTCAACACTCACCTGCAAGCCAGAAATGAGCTGAAGAGAAAAGTATATAAACAAAAGATAGATAGGAGCAAAGGCCGCTCTCCCAAAGAGCTCACTCCAAAAGCGTTGCATAGTGTCTTTGACCGGCGGCAATACCCAGCTCATGAACATAACTGGAGACATGACAATAAAGAGACACAACATCGCAAAGCGTATAATTAGGAGGATACCGCCAGCGGCAAAGACAAATGAAGCGGTTAAAAATAGTGCTGCTGAACCAAA
Source organism: bacterium (assembly GCA_027487145.1). GTDB lineage: Bacteria > Patescibacteriota > Minisyncoccia > Phycocordibacterales > UBA918 > OLB19. Next base: position 14,913 of record JAIYEC010000051.1, read on the forward strand.
GACGTATCCCCAACCGGCTCCTTCAAGATTCTGTACATTAAGGAGGGAGGCTAACCCCATCCGAGCCATGAACTCAGCAGTTAAATCAACTTGAAACAAACCATCCTTACCAGTATTTCCCCCAGTTGAACTTAAGCCATTGACGGCAATCTGCGCAGCTAGCTGATTGGATATATCAATCGCAAACTTCACTATAAAAAGGCTAAAGTTTACTAACAACGCTGCTAAAATTATATTTACAAGCCACCGCCGAGTATTAGAGTTTGAGGCATCAAGGATCATCTTAAAACCGATGTAAACAAACCCAAAGATAAAGAAGAGATTAACAAAATCTCTGATTATAATCCAAGTGTTGTCTACCGCAACGCCAATTCCAGTATTGGCAAAGGTGTTACCAAAACCAATCACAAAATTGTTGATAGCGAAATCTAGGAGTGAAGCCGAAAACCATAACATGGGACCAAGACCTGCTACTACCAATGAGTAGGCAACATTTTGGAACCACTGATTCATGGTCTCCCAGTCGAGCCAAGCCGCGTGGGTTTCTTGTGGGATAACTAACAAAACTACCCCGAAGAGAAATATATGAAGATATGGTTTGCGGAGTAATTTCATAGGTTAAGAGCCAACAATTGACGTCCATTCTCGTCGGGAATCCCGGAGTCTAAGTTCGGTATACGCTGAGTAGGTGCCAGCTTGAGTTATGAGCTCTGATTGTTCTGAGGAGATTTGCTGCTTACGTTCTTTGGTTGTGGCTGGGTCATTATACTCTTTTTGTAGTGCGTCAAGGCGCCTTACAACAGGAGTGAGGGCAAGGATGTGTTCTGCGGTATTTTTTTGAACTTCTATTGCATCAGCTCGAGCGATTTCAGCGCGGTCTTTAAGGTCTCTGATTTGTGTTTCTGTGAGATTACGGAACCGTGGTGCTGTTGCGGGAGCGTTCATAATTTCAAGAAGTTTTGGAACGTATTCTGTACTCAAAGCACCGAGCTCTTCTTGTACCCGGAGCTTGTCGACAGTTTCTTGATATCCCACCTCGATAAACGACTCACCATTACGACGATTTTGCGTAGCTAATTCATCAACATAAGAGCCCTCAGCAAAACCACCAGCAGTAAATCCGGTACCACGACTCAGCCCAAGAAGACCGGCTGCACCGATAAGAGCTTGGTTGGCAATTTGGCCCAAGAGCGCCGAGATAACTTCATTGATTTCATCTGCCGCTACCAACTGTTGTCGACCTGTGTCGAGTGTATTATTGAGCTGTTCAGCGATCACTCGCCCTGGAGTTGAAATCACACAGCGTTTATTTTTACCATTAGAACCTTCAATTGCTTCACAGATTTTGTTTGAGAGAAATCCATTACCCCAGTTTGCTAATTGTAGTTCCTGACCTCTTGCATTTACGAGTTTAGCATCAAGCTGACCTTCAGCCGCGATGAACTGTCCGTAGGGTGTATATGCTGTTGGTCTTGAGGTAATTCTTATCCATTGGTCCCAAAAATTTTTGCGGTCTATTTGATTTTCATAAAATCTTTCAAGATTGTCTACTACTCCAGATAGTGTACACGTGTTTTCATCTCTTCTCCCTTCCCGGGCTCTTTGGTACTTCAACGCTAAGGCTAATTGGATATCAAGTCGAAACGGCGAACAAATAAATGAACCAACTTCACCAAGGCTACGAATATACTCACCAGCTGCTTCATCTGCGACATCAAGAAGAAATTGTTCAATATCTTGAATAAAAGCTGGGCTACCTTTAAAACCAGAGTTGATCCACCGGACCGTACTCTGAAGTATATTCGAAATCATAGTCCTGGCTAGCAGGAATGCAATTTGATCGAGCAGTGTTTCTTTTTTTAGAACTCCAACAGTAGCCCCGGCTGCAATTCCAGCTGCAATTGAACCAGGTCCACCCATAATCGTTACAGGTATTGCTTCAGCCTTTTTAGGTTGTTGTGGTACGTACACGACGACAAAGGCAAATACAACTACAGTTATTGCTACTAATGTTTTTCTCAAGATGTTAAAAAAAGTATTCATATCTATGGATTAGGTTGCTCAACAAAACTACCAAAAATGATTGCGGGATCTTCAGCTGAAAACAAGTTGGCATGGGGTTCTAAAGCCTCATACATATTCTCTAGAGCTAGCAACAAACCAAGAGCGTCATCTTCATATCGTCTAATACGAAGAAGGGCAACAGCCGGATCTTCAGCACCGTTTTGCATTGCTAGGATATCTTGGTAGATTGCCTCGTACACATTTATTAAATCAAGGTGTTCTTTAAGAAACTTTCGAGGTACTGGGGTGGCTAGAGCTTGGTCACGCATATTTTTATAAAACCCAGCAATAACCTCAAGTTCTTTAACGCGTTCATTATTTTGATTTTGAATAATATCTGTCAAAATAACAATTTCATTTTCAAGGTTATCATCTCCATTTTGAATTACTGAAGCTCCCATTGCATTACCGTAGTTTTTGATATCTGTATCAGTCCAACTTTCCATGATGATAATGTCATTTTGACCGTAGAGAACTTGTTCGGTCTGGCGTGCCAATTCAGTAACCGCATCAGTCACTAATTCTTCTTGAGTACGTCCAAACGGACCGTAGTTTTTTGCCCTGACAAAATCTTCAAATAAGGAAATTCCCAGTCGCCCGGTAACAGTAGTTGGTGGTGTATACGAAGCCGCTACCTCCCCAATGACAACTGGTTCAGCGGTGGTAAAAGTATCTCGCCAGTCTTCAATGCCGTTATTATCTACGTCTGCGACCGCAATCGCTGAACGAATAGGGGCTGCCTGTTGGCTTACGGTAGGATAGGCACTTCGAGGCTTGCCAAAGTTCACATAGGTATAGGAAGCAGCTACGAGACCTAGGCCTACGATAAATGCCCCCAGAACTTTTTGGTTCATGCCATGCATACTATAAAGTATAACAGCCTCGCTTGCCCTCCTCTTCCTCGTTACCCCCGTCTTGTGTATGACTTAGGTATGGGGTTGTAGCTTTTTAGCAAGCAGTAGCCACGACTCAAGTGAAACATCCTCCGCTCGGGCTGTTTGAGAGATATTCGATGCAGATAAGGCCGATATAATCACCTCTTTTGAATACGTGGCAGACAAATTGCCCTGCAATTGCTTTCTTTTTTGTCCAAATCCTAGGTGTAAAAGTGTGAAAAAATCCTTTTCTGGTACGTCTTTAAACGATTGTTTGGAAATACCCGAAACTGCTACCACGGCAGAGTCTACCCGGGGCGGAGGAGTAAAGTGGCTTTTTGAAACAGTACATATATATGTGGGAGTCCCGTAGGCCTTTACACCTAGGGATAAGAGAGATTCTTTTGTGTCCTTACAAATCCGCGTAGCCACCTCTTTTTGTACCAAAAAAACGAGAGTAGTGGGTTGAATATCTGACTCTAGAACGGTGCGGAAGAGTAGTCCAGAAATATAGTATGGGATATTGGCCACTACTTTGTAGTTTTGGTGAGTGAGACCAAGATTAGCAAAATCTATCGATCTTGCATCACCATGGTGAATCCGCAGTTGCCCAGAGGTGATTTCGTCAAGAAAAGTCTCCTTCAGTGATTCGATTGCACGCAGATCTGCCTCAAGCGCAACTACAGTAGCACCCCGAGCCAGAATTTCTTTAGTGAGAGCACCAGTACCAGGACCAATTTCAAATACCACCTCACCTGGAGCGAGGTCTGCTGCATCACACATTTTCTTTGGAACGTAGCCACTGTTGAGGAAATGCTGGCCCAGCGACTTCTTGTGTTCAAATTTTTCAGGCATGTTCTCTGTACGGTACGGCACAACAGAGAAAACGGCAAGAGTCCCCTCTTAGTCAAGATAGATAGTGGTTTCGTAGCCAGAGTTGTGACCGCCGGTTGGATTACCGGTTTCAACATGCTCTTTACTAATATCGGTGAGAAATGAAGAAGGAAGATTAACTCGTTGGCTACCAAAAATCGTACGCATGTGAGCGTAGGTCAGCCAGACCTTTTTCTCAGCTCGCGTAAGAGCTACATAGAATAGGCGACGTTCTTCTTCTTTGTCTGTCTTTCCGTCATCAAGACGTTCGTGCGGGAAGAGTCCTTCTTCAAGTCCCGCAATGAATACGTAGGAGAACTCGAGACCTTTCGCGGCATGTACAGTCATGAGTCGTACTGCGTTGAGTTCTTCTTTGGCTTTAATTTCGTCCTGGTCGCTTTGCAGAGCGGCGTTTTCTAAGAGTTGTTCAACTGCTTCTAAAGGAGGAAGGCTGTCGTAGCGTAACGCAAGACTCACCAACTCGCGGAGGTTCTCAAGTCGTTCTAGGGCTTCTTCGGTTCCCTCTTCTTTATACATACTCTCGATACCACTACGCTTCATGATGAACTTTATTGTTTCAGATAGTGGTTTTTCGGTTGCAGTTTTTGCGATATCCATCATGATGGCGTCAAAAACAGCGATCTTTTCCAAGGCTCCTTTGTTTAATTCCCCCCGTTTACCTTCAATAATTTTAAGCAGAGTGACTTTCCCAATGCCACGAGCTGGCTCATTTACCACTCGAGCTAAGTCGGCATTACTACCAGGGTTTAGGGCAAGACGAAGATAAGAGAGAACATCCTTCACTTCTTTTCGTTCAAAGAATTTTGTGCCAAGGAGTTGGTATGGTACTTCAAAATTGAGAAAGGCCTCCTCCAGTGATCGTGATTGGAAGTTTGTGCGATAGAGCACAGCGATATCAGACGGGTCTGCACCATCTTCTATCAGGGAGCGAGCCGTGAGGGCGATGTACTCCGCCTCATCAAAGCCGGTCATGGCAGCGTAGAGAGTCAGTTTCTCCCCTTCTTGATTATTAGTAAAGACATTTTTTTCTACCCGGTTTTGATTCTTTTTTATGACGTCATTTGAAGCAGCGATAATCGTTTGTGTTGAGCGATAATTTTCTTCAAGCAAGATGGTTGCCGCGCGCGGGAAGTGACGTTCAAACTGAAGGACGTTCTTGATATCAGCCCCCCGCCATGAATAAATATTTTGATCGATATCACCCACCACACAAATATTCTGTAGTTCGCCTGACAATAGTTCGACAATTGAAAATTGAACTCGGTTCGTATCTTGGTATTCATCAACGTGAATATATTTGAAACGTTCTTGAAGTGTTGTTCTTACCTGAGGATTATTTTGCAAAAGGCGCAATGTTTTTGCCAGTAAGTCATCAAAATCAAGAGCGTGTTCGGCGGCCATGATGGCTTCGTATTTTTCCCACACCGTTGCTACCACTTGCTCTATATACGAGTTGGCTCTGTCTTGATACTCAAGCGGAGTAATAGCATCTCCCTTTGCTCGGGAGATCATGCCGAGTATTTTTCTTGGTTCGAATTCTTTGGGATTATATCCCGCCTGTTCGATAGCTTGCTTCACTGCTCGCTGACTGTCAGAACGGTCATAGATGGTAAAGTGTCTTCGTAAGTTCATGGCTTCATGAAATTCTCGCAAAAGCTGAACACCAAGCGAGTGAAACGTTGTGACAGTTGGAAGTCCGTCGTGGACTGCCCGGTTAGCGGGCGCGTATGTGCGAACAAGGTGTCCGACTCGTTCACGCATTTCTTTGGCAGCTTTATTAGTGAAGGTAACTGCTAGAATATTTCGAGGAGAAACGCCTTGGTGGATAATATGAACAATTCGATGAGTAATAACTCGGGTTTTTCCTGAACCAGCACCGGCTAGTACCATCAGCGGTCCATCAATGTAGAGTACAGCCTCTCGCTGTTGTTCGTTTAATCCTTCAAGATACGGCAGTGTTTGAGTCATGTTCGGACACTATACCATGCAGGTCAGTACCTCCGAATAAAAAATCAAACAACTTTATGGCGATTGAGTCAATACAAAAATATCCCATTAAATAAAGCTCAAAAATACGTATCTGGAATAACTGAGAAAAGTGGATGACGTCAATTGCAGGAGTCAGCTAGTCTTGTACAATATGTAGGCATTCATAACGGGTGCACCAAAGGGGCTTGGCTCCTTTTAATTTTCCTTCTAGCACAGGCGTAGCGATTGATCGGCGGTGAGACCATAACCAATTTCTTATAAAACAGAAGCTTACAGAATCTGAAATATCGGGGTTATCCCTATTTCAAGAACATATTAAAGGGCACAAGACCGAACTTCGTCTCGGTCTTGAAGCATTAGTGCTAGCTCTCATCGTTATTGTTCCCTTTTCGGTACGGGCTAATTTTTTTGATTTCCTCACTGAAGAAATTGAGGTAACAGCTGAGGCTTCAGTACTTGAAGAAGCATCTGAGATTGCGCTTATTTCAGCTGAGCAAAATCCAAATCCAAATGCTAGTCGGGGTGGAGCAGAGCTTGTTGTAGATGAGAACGCACTTATTTCAAATGGGCCGGTTGGGGCTGATGCCATTGCGCAAGGTACTATTAGTAATGGAGAAATTCGTGTGTACACTGTTCGGGAAGGTGATTCACTTTCTCAGGTAGCTGAAATGTTTGGGGTGACCGCAAATACTATTCGATGGGCAAACGACATAACTCGAAATACCGACATTCAGCCAGGTCAAACACTCGTGATTCTGCCGATTGCTGGTGTCCGTCACATTGTTAAGAGTGGCGATACGATTGGCTCAATTGCTAAGAAATACGAAGGTGATGAGGATGAAATTTTGTCATTCAATCAGCTAGCATCGGCGAGCGATATTGTCGTTGGCGATACACTCATCATTCCTGGTGGAGAACTCCATGCAACCCCAGCTCCGGTTAAAGAAACCAAGGGCGGTAAAGGAAAGACTACCGGTGGAGGTAGTGGCGCTGGCTTTACTCATCCGGCTCCAGGTTCGGTAAAGACGCAGGGTATTCATGGGTATAATGCAGTCGACTTAGCTGGAAGCATGGGTTCTACCATTCGAGCAGCAGCAGCCGGAGAAGTAATTGTGGCTCGTGCTTCGGGATGGAATGGAGGATACGGAAGTTACATCGTGATAAAGCATCGCAACGGCACTCAGACACTGTACGCTCACCTTTCAAGTTTGTCAGTCGGGGTTGGTAGTTACGTAGAGCAAGGGCAAACAATTGGTGGTATGGGTAGCACCGGCCGTTCTACCGGAACACACCTTCACTTTGAAGTCCGCGGAGGCAAAAATCCTTTTTAATCTAGATAACGAAAAAACATGACAATGGTCATGTTTTTTCGTTATAGGGGAACTCTATACTGGAGAGCTTCTAGCACATGCGCCACACTGATATCTTCGCTCCCTTCCAGGTCTGCAATGGTTCTCGCTACTTTGATGAGGCGGTGGTATCCGCGAGGTGAGAGATTTAGCTTTGCACTAGATATCTTTAGAAGATCTTTGACATCATCATGAAGTGTGACCGTCTGTTCAATGTGTCGGGCTGAAAGGTTGGCATTTGTGGTGGGAAGATCAGGGTGTTTTGTTTTGCGATTCATCATATGTTCTCGAGCGCTCAGTATTTCTGTTCGAGCCCGATCAGTTTCACCGGTTTGTGTGCTGAGTGTTGTCAGTGTTTCGTAATCAACATGTGGCACTTCAATCCACAAATCAATACGATCAAGAATCGGGCCAGATACTTTATTTTTGTAGGTTTCTTGCATTGCTCGAGCTAGGTCAGTGGTGCCGTCAAAGTTTCCCCTATACGGATTGAGTGCGGCCACAAGTATAAAGTCGGCTGGAAATTCTGCGCTACCCTGAACCCGTGAAATAGTAACAACCCGATCTTCTAGTGGTTGACGAAGAGCATCAAGTGACCGACGATCAAATTCTGGAAACTCATCCATAAAAAGTAGTCCAAAGTGAGCCAGTGTTACTTCCCCAGGTTTTGGGTTACTGCCGCCACCGACGAGTGCTGTATGTGATGCGGTATGGTGTGGTGAGCGAAATGGTGGACGGGTACTAATGTTCGTCTCACCAGAAACGAGTGAGTGAATGGCTGTAACGGCCAAGGCTTCTTCTCGGGTGAGGGGCGGCAAAAGACCCCGTAACGCTCGGGCTAGCATGGTTTTACCAGTACCAGGTGGCCCGACAAACATCACGTTGTGACGTCCAGCGGCGGCAATGATAAGACCCCGTTTGGCGCTTTCTTGGCCTTTTATATCCTCTAAGGTAATCGTTGTTTCATACCAATCCGGTGAAATGTGGGTTGGGGGTTGAAGGTTGAGTTTGTTTGTATCAGGAACATCAGATATGTGATCTATCACTGCATGTAATGTAGCTGCCGGATAGATTGCTATATCCTCTATGAGAGCAGCATCTTCTGCATTATCACTCGGTACAATCACTTCGGTAAACCCTGCTTGCTTTGCTGCCAGGACACAGTTGAGAACCCCGTTCACTTTTCTTAGTGTTCCATCTAATCCAAGTTCACCAATTAAAATTCTTGGCTTCCCATCAGAGACAAGTTCCCCCGCTGCTAAGAGGTAGCTAACTGCTATCGGTAAATCAAAGAGCGGCCCGTCTTTTTTAAGATCTGCCGGAGAGAGTGAAATAGTGATTTTATGGTTTTTACTTTTTGGCGAATCAAACCCGGAATGTTTTATAGCACTACTGATTCGATCTTTTGATTCGTCGATAGCTTTACCAGCTAACCCTACAATCGAAAACGAATGAAGGCCTCGAGAGATGTCAGCTTCAATGGTGACAATGGTGCCACCAAGTACTTGCGGTTGGGTTGTGTAGACTTTTGCAACCGACATGGAGGATTATAGCGATAAGGTTCGTTCTTCGTCTTTGTGAGTTATACAAGTGCGAGCCGAAGGAAGAAAAGCAAGTCTCGTTGCTTCAATTGGTTCTGAACAAATTTCGCAGAATCCGAAGGTGTTATTAGAAATTTTAGCTAAGGCTATCTCAATGTTTCGGTAGGTAGTTTGAAGATCTTGGACCACTGCAGTTTGGGAGGCTAGTGATTCTGAGGCATCTGCTTCACTATTTTCGTCCGATTCAAACTGTTCTGTTTTGTCTGGCGTCGCTTCCCAGTCGCCCGTCTCTCCATCTTTTGTCGCGATTAGCTCGAGCTCCTTTTTGATTTTTAGGCGGAGTGCTTCAAGGGTATCTCGATAGTCTTGTTGCGTATTCATAGATGTAGTATAGCACCAGGAGTTATTCAATCCCCATAGTAGCCTGATACGCTTCGAGTGATTCCGTGATGACGACCGTATTTTTGTCGATAAATCCATACACAAGAATTATCTCTGAGTCGTTCATGAGAATTCGAACGTCACTGTTTTCTACCGTTTTGTCTGTGACAGAAGTAACTGCTGATATGTCTTGATTAAAGAGTGGCGAAAATTCTTCAGGCATATTCTTCTCCCAAGCTAAGAGTGCCCCAAACACCGTGACAGCATCTGTCACTTTTAGAACAAGCATATCTTCACCATTACTGTACCCGACATGCCCTTCTGTAACTGAGCCAGACAGATTTGAGTTAGGGGAGAGACCAAGGGTTTGCCATAAACGATTACCCGAAAGGACTTGTCCACTTGCTTCTACAATACGAAATTCAGTAACTCCGGCTGCGGGTCTTGCTTGACTTGAAAGTGCACTTTTTAAGGCAGTAAACGACTGTGTTGAAACGGCAATATCAATCACATTCCCTTTTGGAGTAAGGGGTACTGCGAGTGAAACGGTAGTTTTGTCAGTGCCTGATGATGGAACAACCATCCCAACGAGGGTTTTAACAATCAAAAACATCATCACGAAGCTAACGAGAGATCCCACCAAAACGACCGTTGCGATAGTGGTGTCAAACCGAAAGAGCTGTCTGAGTCCACGATTGAGATAGCTTGTTTTTGGATTTGGCTTATTTGGAATTGAGGTCCCTGGCTTTGTGAAGCTTACAGGTACAACCGGGGTAGGTGGTGTTATCAGAACCGGTGTCGTTGCGATAGGGGTAGATAGCGGAGGCGGAGGCGGGGTTACAGTTGGTGCGATGGAAGTAGGAGTAACAAATTGAACCGGTTCAGGAACTTTAAATACTGGCGGAGCAATCACAGGCGCAGTAATTACTGGAGTTACTTTTGGTGGCGCAGGAGGAACATGTATTGATGCAGCATATGGAGAATCTGGTTCAGCTGAGAGATCTGATTCCCAGGCCGTCTTCACGGAAGTTTGAGGCGGGATAAATATTCGCTTTTGAGCACTGTTAGGTTGTGGAGTCGGCTCAATCAGCTGTGGAGCTGGGATACTTTTTCTCTTGTACGAAACGACAACTGGACTTTTTGGAGGCAGCGCAGCGAGACGGTCTGGTTCTTCAAGGAGCGGAAACAGTGCTTCAGTTTTTGGTGACCATGAAACAGTAAGATCATGAGGTATTTCTTCTCGATTTTTAGTAAGCTCGTCTTTGAGTGAACTATTGTCGGTAGTGAAATTTGCACCACTTCTTGTTGTGGCTTTTTGGATAAGTTCCTTTCGTTTATCGATTGTGCCTACCGTATACGAAGGTGAAGAATTTGTATTTTGAAGAGCTGCGAGCCAACCCTTAAATGAAGCAATGAGTGCTGGGAAAAACCTAAACTCATTTTTTCGGCCAGAACTGATGATGGTTGCTTCAGAAGAAAATGACCGAGGAGGTGGTGTTGAACTTTTCTTTCTCACGGTTACAACTTTTTGTGTAACAGCTGGTTCTGAACTTTCTGCGACTATGTGATCAATGTGTTTTGTTGCGTTCTTCTTAAGTTCATGAAATGCCGGTGGAGCAATCGGCGTTGCGACCTTACTCTGAACCGGTACTTCTTTTTTGGTTTCTTCCAGCGTTGCTTTCGTTGTGGTAACGATAATTTTGGGAGCAGCTGGAGCCGCCATTTTGTGAGAATCATCCCTCGTAGCTACAGGGAGAGGGGCTTCACCGCGAGCATGCGCTTGGTCAAGTTGAAACGTCCGTAGCTTTGGCAGCGGCTTATGAGGAAGGTTGCCCATTGACCATAGTATCTCACGAAAAACTCCCCAGGTGGGGAGTTTTTCCCTAGCGTCAGCGAGTGTGCTAGGAGGTGTGGGTTAGGGAGTTAGTCTAAATGGTGGCTTGACTCCTCTTTTTTCTGCAAACGATGGATCTGCTTGTTTAATTGAGAGGCCAATTTTTCCATCTTCAACTTTTGAAACAACCACAGTGACTCGTTCGCCTTCTTTTAAGATGCCTTCAACTGATTCCAATCTAAAAGGAGCAATTTCTGAGATGTGAATGAGACCTTCGTTGTAGGCATCAATTTTGGCAAAGGCTCCAAAGGTCGCGAGTCTGGTAATTTCTACTTCAACCACATCACCTACGGCATAGATTTTCGTTAAGGCACGGATTCTGTCAGCTGCCAAAGCTGCAGACCCGTCTTTGCCGGTAATGAACACGGTACCATCTTCTTCAATCGTAATCTCTTGAACCCCCGTTGTGTCTTTGATGTTATTAATGGTTTTTCCACCTCCGCCAATCACAAGACCGATTTGGTCAGGATTGATTTTAACAACTACAATTTCTGGCGCCCGCGGTGAAATGTGAGGTCGAGGGGTAGCAATTGCTTCTGTCATGGTGTTGAGAATATGAAGGCGAGCTGCTTTCGCTTTTTCAAGAGCGCCAGCAAGAATTGAAAGTGAGATCCCGCCCACTTTTACATCCATTTGAATTGCGGTTACTCCTTCCGTTGTTCCCGTTACCTTAAAGTCCATATCACCAAACTCATCTTCTGGTCCTTGGATATCGGTGAGGAGTGCATAGGCATCACCCATAATCATTACTCCTGAGGCAATACCGGCAACTGGTCGTTTGATAGGAACTCCTCCATCCATCATCGCCAGGGTTGAGGCACAGACTGAACCCATTGAGCTCGATCCATTACTTGAAAGTGTTTCAGACACAAGACGGATAGTATATGGAAATTCTTCTTGCGATGGAATTACCGGAAGAAGCGCTTTTTCAGCCAGTGCACCATGTCCAATCATACGTCGATTGAAGCCACCAATTCTCCCGGTTTCACCAACTGAAAATGGTGGGAAGTTGTAGTGGTGCATGAATCGCTTCTTCCCTTCTTGTTCCTCAATAGTATCAATGAGTTGAGCAGCTTCTGGTCCACCAAGTGTAAGCGCGCTAAAAATATGAGTACCACCTCGGTAGAAGATTCCCGAACCATGAAGTACGGGAGAGACACCGCCTGCTTGAGCGTAGAGTTCCCGTACACTGTCCATGTCACGACCATCTGCTCGTTCGTTTCTTTCAATTGCACCAACATGAAGTTCGTGGTCAATCTTCTCTTCAAAGTATTCACTAGCCATAGCTTCAGACAACTCAGCAATTTTTGCAGCCGCTAGAAACTCTTTTTTCACTGCATAGATATGATCCTTTCCAGCTCTGCCACTAAACATTTCTGACCGAAGTTTTTGTGCAAAGTCAGTCTCATATATATGTATAAGTGCTTCGGGTACTTCGGGAGTAGTAACAACTTTTTTGTCTTTTCCAATCTCGGCAATAATTGTTGCTTGAAACGCTTCAAGTTCAACGTGGAATTTTGTAGCAGTTTCAAGTAGTGAGAGAACATCTGTTTCGCTCGCCTCATAGGCTGCGGTTTCAATCATATTGATTGTGCCATCTTTTCCGCAGGCGAGAACTTCAATGTCGAGTTTTTTCTCTGTTCGTTCTAGGTAGGTCGGATTCACCACGAGCTCCCCGGTCTCTTTTGTTCGACCAACCCGGATTGCGCCCACTGGTCCGTGCCATGGAATATCTGATGTTGAGAGTGCAAGAGAAGCCCCGATGACAGCTAAGACGTCCGGATCATCTTCACCGAGTGCTAACACCGTCGCTACAACTTGAATGTCATTTCGCATGCTCTGGTTAAAGAGCGGTCTGATCGTACGGTCTATAATTCGAGCAGACAGGACAGCTTCATCACTTGGCTTTCCTTCACGCCTTCCAAATCGACTGCCGAGAATTTGTCCAGCTGCGTAAAACTTTTCTTCAAATTCTACTGAAAGGGGAAAGTAGTTAGCGCTACTTTCGCGGTCACTCATCACTGCGGTTACAAGGATAACCGTCTCTCCGTAACGGACCATAACTGAACCGTTTACGTGTGCGGTGAGATCGTTGAACTCAGCAGTGAGGGTCTTCCCTGCTAATTCCATCGAGTACGTTTTCTTTTGCATGTATATCTATTTATAAAGATGAGTGTGTTTTAGACTTCAATCGTTTGAAATCTATCGACACACTCACCTTATTGGTAATCTCTAAGAGCATAACAAAACGGGTGACACTCGCAAGTGTCACCCGTTTTGTTAGAGGTTGTCAGTGTCAGTACCGACAACTTTATTGATAGTTTTTTTAAGGTTCCCGGATTTCCTGAGTGGCTTATAGCCGATCAGAAATTGATTAGGGTTTTCGTCCATGTCGGTGAAATCGTCTACCGTTTCTTTTAGTTTTCCAGAAGCCGATCGACCGAAGGTGATTGCTTCTACCTGACAACCCTGACTTTTTACGTACTCAACCAGCGGGATAAAGTCGCCGTCACCTGTCACAAGGACAATGGCGTCAACTTTATGTGCCAACTTGATAGCGTCAACTGCCATCCCAACATCCCAGTCAGCCTTCTTGGCTCCACCGTAAAAAATCTGTAAGTCTTTGGTTTTTATTTCGATTCCAACTTTTTCTAGTGCTTCAAAAAAAGCGGTCTCCTCTCCCCCTTCGGTGTTTACTACGTACGATACAGCTCTGATGAGTTTTCGGTTCCCGAGCGCTGTCTTCACTACGTTACCAAAATTAACTTTCGACTTGTAGAGATTTTTTGCGCTGTGGTACAGATTCTGTGTGTCGATTAAAATAGCAACACGTTGCTCGGGGTGTTTTATAACTCCCATATAATATGTGTGTAATTACTAGTATAAAAATATGTTCTCGTCCGGGACATACTATACGCCTATCCGTAAAAAAAGAAAATGCTCCACAGGTGTGGAGCATGTTTCTTAGCGCTTAAGTCCGAGCTTTTTGATGAGTGAGGCGTATGCCTTTTCATCTTTTTGTTCGAGGTACTTGAGGTGCTTGCGACGATCTGCCACCATTTGGAGAAGACCGCGACGTGAGTGGAAATCTTTCTTGTGCTTTCGTAGGTGGTTAGAAAGTTCCTCAATCTGTCGGGTGAGTAGTCCAACCTGCGCTTCAGCAGATCCGGTATCACCCTCATGACGAGCAACATTCTTAAGTACGTTCTTTTTAATTTGCTTAGATAGCATAGGTTTAAATTAGTTACGCAACCGGTCGTATAGATACTACCCACAATGAGAGTTACCACCTGGTGCGGTCGATTACCTGCGAAGGTTGTAATTACTATAGCACAAATTAATTGAAATTGCAAGATTACAAAACGTGTTACACACTTAGTCAAAACAGAGGTTTTCTCTTGCTATACTAGTGTCATGAAAGATTTGGTGGAACTGAAACGACAATTTCTTGAGTACCTGGAAATTGAAAGGGGC
>JAIYEC010000072.1 GCA_027487145.1 bacterium
GCCCGAACAAAAGTTTGTGGTAGCAGTAGATGATGCTACATCAGAAGTGCTTCGGTTCAAGGTGCAGCTAGATGGAAATGAACCATTTGAATTTAAGAAAGAAAATAAAGATAGTAGTATCCCCGTTACTGGTCTGACCCCTGGCTATCATACGGTGACAATCGAAGGTTTCGACGAAGCGGGAAATAGCATTATCGGTACGTACTCATTTACTATTGAAGCCTTTGAAGCACCTGTATTTATCGAAGCTCCAACTGAAATTAATGAGCAAGTTATTCCTGTAATTAAAGGTACCACAAGACCAAACGCAACTGTCGATATTACCCTGACAGAAAAAGGCGGAGAGGCAAAAACCTTCCAGGTAAAGAGTGATGAATCTGGTGCGTTCACATTTATTCCAGATGCACGATTCAAGGACGGTGTATATGAACTTACCGCTCGCGCTATTGATCAATATGGCGCACAAAGTGCGGTAACTGAACCAATTAAGATTGCAGTTCAACAACCAGGCCTTATTAGAGTCGGATTCTTACTGGTGAGTGCGCTGTCAGTCATTATTCCGCTCATCCTTTTAGCTGGTCTAGCTGTTGCAGCGACCTGGTACATGGGTATGTACCTAAGAAAACTACGACGAAAAATCAGAATCGAATCTATCGAAGCCCTTGATATTATGAGACGTGAGTTTAAGTCGTTGGAAATGGAGCTTGTTAAGCAAGAAACTGAATTAGCACAATCTCGAAAAACCAAAAAGTTAACAGCAGCTGAAATGACCATGGTGACAACCCTTAAGAACATGTTGGCTTCTTCAGAGAAAAAAGTTGAAAAAGAAATGCTTGATGTTGCAGAACTTACCAATCAGTCACAGTAATATGAACAAAACCTTCCACCTCAAAACAGTCCTTCTTGGAGCGAGTATCTTGTTTCTCTTTGCGTATGTGGGAGGGATCCTTATAGCGAGAGAACGTTTGGCAGACTTAAGAAATGAGCTTCAACTGCAAGCAGCTGATCAGCGAGCGTTACTCTCAACTATTGCAGAAACCACCGCTAGAAACGGAGCTGACGAAGTAACAGAAAAAATTGTAAAAGACTGTTCTGTTGATGAGCGAACAGCTTTTGATAATCTCTTGGGAAGATTGGATAAAGGTCTATCTCAGTCAGAGCTCATTACCTTGGAAAGACTGTTCGGAAGATGTGGATCATTCTACTCTGAACGAAAATCAGTTATGGTCGCAAGACTGTGGAGAGAAGTAGAAGTGTACGAAAATCTGGTAGCACAACTTGAGCAGTTGAAGGGTTCAGACATTCAATCTTACAATGTTGGATTATGGCAAGCGTTGGCAGAAGATGAGCAAAAGCAAAGTGATGCATTCAGACTTCTCGTTACTCAGCAAGATAAAATAATTGCTGCGCTGATTGCAAGTAATGGCTTTGTGTCGCCAGAAGTGACGAACATACTAGACGAAGTGAAAGATACACAGAAGGTATTGTTAGAAACAAGAGCAACAGCTACAGAGAAGCGCCAAGCGTTAATCTCACTGTAAATAAAAACCATGAAGGGAATACGTGAAATAATAAAAAATTTATCCCTTCGCGTGAAGCAGAGGAGACGAGGTACGGTAAGAACCATGTTCTCTTTTGCGACGATCGCATTTCTTCTCGGCGCTGCACTGATTACAAGCACCGAAGCATCGTATATTAAGTTGAAGGCGAATAAGTCAGTGCTTCAAGCTGGTGAGCAATTTTCTATTGATGTCTATGCCTATGCGCATGTCCCCGTAAATGCCGTTGATGTAACTATAAAATTTGAAGAAGAAGCTGTCAGTGTAAAGTCGGTTGATAAAGGGCAGTCAGTTCTTACTATCTGGACACAAGAACCAGAGGTAAAAAATGGTCAGGTAATCTTAAGAGGTGGAACCTTTCGGAAGGGGTTTCTGGGAGAGCATAAAATTGCCACCATTGAACTTGAAGCTAAACAAAGTGGTGAAAGTGAATTTATAGCAGAAAATGTAACACTCTTGGCAGGTGACGGAAAGGGAACTCCGGTTACTGTTGCTGAAGCAACCGATTCGAGCTTGAGTCTTTATATTGTCGACCAAAATGAGGATCCGAAAAATATTGCTGTGAACGTAACACTTGATATAAAAACTGACATTGATGGTGATGGTAAGGTTGGAATTCGAGATGTTAGCGCCTTTTTAGGAGTGTGGAGTAGCAGCACAACTGACAAGATCTATGATTTTAACAACGATGGAAAGATGTCATTTAAAGACTTTTCTATCATATTAGCCGATGCGTTTTTAGGATCTTGATACAAATCTATTTTTTTCTTGTGTTGATAGGCAGGAAAAGCGGTTTTCAAAGCTGGTATTATTAGGGAGTGATGGGAGATAAAAAAACGTAGAACGGGAGTTTAATCTTATGTAGAGATGCTCTTTAGCCACAGGCAAAAAAAGAATAAAATGCGCCACCATGCGTGGTTATATTCAGCTGTGTTTACAGGACGTTTTTCGACGTTGCTAATTTTCATACTATTTTCTTCTTTCTTACTGCAACCATTTCATAAAGCTATGGCTAACGAGCCAGTAGTGGCAGAAGAGACGCCAGAGCCAGCCGCTGAAGACGTTGTCTTGGAAGATACCTCTGAGCCAGAACAAACATCTGAAGAAACTCCAATTCTCGAAGAAGTTGAGACGCCGCCACCTGAGCCCGAACCAAGCCCACCGGTTGAGCCAGAAACACAGCCGATTGATGAAGTTGAAAACGAAACTCCACCAGAAGAGACTGTTGGGGATGTTGGTGGTGAAGATACTTCAACAACAACCGCTGATGGGGAAGAGTCATCTGAAGAAATTCCAGCTGGAGAAGTGGTTGAGGTTCAGTATCTTGTTACTGAGGAGAACTACTATCAGTTTAACAAAAATGCCTGTGTCTCAGTGGGAGATGGAGCGTTTCATTGTAGTACCAATACCAAAAATGAACTGGACGCGCAGTCAGTAGCGTATGCTGAGCAAGGAGCCAGTGGAAATATGGAAATTTTCCTCAAAACGTCACGGGGAAAGGTAAAGCAAATCACCGAGAATGCGTTTGATGATACAGCGCCTCACTATGATCCTGAGTCCATGCGCGTTGTTTGGCAAAGATTGATAGATGGGCGATACCAGATAGTCCTGTATGACGTCATGGAAGAACGTGAGGTACAGCTGACATTTTCTAAAACAAATAACATGGAGCCTAAAGTGTCTGAAGCTGGTATTGTGTGGCAGGCCTGGGATAATAATGATTGGGAAATTATGCTCTTTGACGGGACCTACACTGAACAGTTAACCTCAAACGAAGGTCAAGACGTTGCGCCGGTTATTCAAGATGGCTATGTCTTATGGAGTGTTCTTGGCACGGAAGATCAAGAGGCGCGAGTGTATTCACTTGATACAAAAGAAACTATCACCATTTCCGGTCACGATGGCGGTTCGATATCAAACCCACGGTTTGTTCTCGTGTATGATACTGAGTTTGAGAATGGGGACACCATTACGCAAAGCTTTGATCCATCAACCGGGCTGTCTGAACCTGTTGCGTCTCGTTCAGCACCAGAACCAATTAATATTCCTGAAAACGACCCAACCGGTGAAATTAGAGCGTTACTGCTGCAAGGAAAGAATCAAAAAGACGAACTAGATCCACTTGACGATATTGGTGATGGAAACACAGGAAATCCTCCGCCTATGCCCCCAGACACCCTTAATTTGAAGGCTGATGACGGAGTCGCCACGAGTGGTCCGGCTATGCTACCTGTTTCAAACTTCGAATTAACCGAGTACGATCTTGTTATCCCAACTGGAGCTTTAGAAGCCGTTGAGTAAGTCCACATTTTTGCGTAGGTCTTTCGGCCAGTATGACGTAAAATATAGCTAAATTATGAACCGATTTGGGCGGCTTACTGCTATGTACCACAAGAGTCTCTCCGGGCTTCTGCTATTGAGTATGGTCTGTGGTGGGTTGCTTACACCACTTAGTACGGTCTTCGCCGCACAAGCAACGGTTGATGCGACAGTCTCGACTGCTACAACTGAGCACACAATTTTGGGAGCAGCGACAGTCTGGGTGAGTGATCAGGTTGGCTATAAGTTTTATGTGGATAGTACTGGTCTTTGTGTCTATTCAAAAAGTACCAACGGTGGAACAACCTGGGGCCTTTCGGTTACAGTTGATTCAGACGCGAGTTGTTTTGGTATGACCGTTTGGTATGACCGTTGGACACCCGGAGATGGGGGACAGTTCATTCACATCATGACACTTGAGACCGATGTGAGTCGACCTCGTTACAACCGACTTGATACAACCAATGATGACCTTCTCATGAACTCACTTCCGGTTGATGTTGGGGTTGGTAGTGGCCAGGTTGGAGGACTCAATGCTGTCACAGCTGGTAACAACGCTGGTAGTATCACCAAAGGAACCGACGGTACTATTTATATTGCGTTAAACGACAATACCGATAGATACGTCGTCGAATGTTCATCTAACTGTGGCGTAACTACAAGCTGGACAGAAACGGGGGCGGCGACTAACCCAATGGACGCGCAGCCTGATTGGTCGCTCCTTATGCCGCTTTCTAATGGGGATATTCTTTTAATCAATCGTGACATTGATGCGGACGATATACGAAGTAAGGTCTGGAATAACACGGCTGGTACCTGGTCGGGCACATGGACAACTCTAAACGCCAACGCGCCAGAAAACACAACGTACGAAGCTGGAATGGCGGCGACGATTAATATCAATACTGGTGCAATTTATTTAGCCTATATAGATTGGGCGACGGGAGGGGCGTTAGGTGGTGCTAATGATGATGTGAGGACTGCTACCTATAGCGGGGGAGTTTGGACTAATAACACCGATGTGATTACCGACACAACCAGAGGGCTTACAGGTGTCAGTATGGGAGTTGATGCTAATACAAACACAATCTACGTTGCGTATACCGGCCAAACTACCGCTGGTACTGCTACTACCGGAAACGTGTACTGGAAAAGTTCAGCTAATGCAATGACCTCCTGGGGTGCAGAAACTGGACCGGTTAATACAACGCCAGACGATCTTTACGGGGTCGATATCAACAACGTCAATTACCAACGTCTAACTATTTCTTGGTATGGTGCTGCACCAGACGATATGTTTATTGAAAACGCTATGGCGAATCCAACCCCAACCGTAGAAGTTTTGACGTACGGAATTCAAAATACCGAGGTGCGTGCCAGTACCACAAACTTCTATGTTGGGGGAACACTAGTTATAGATGAAAATGTTACCAACAGAAACGTAACCAGTATTACCATAGAAGAAACTGGAACTATTAACGCCGCAACTGCTGTTGACAACATTAGGTTGCGATATGACCTTGATACAACTGCTCCGTATGACTGTGTCAGCGAGTCATACGCTGGAACCGAAACACAGTTTGGTAGTACCGATGTTGACGGATTCTCGGGAGCTAATGGAACTGCCACCTTTACCGGGACACAGGGAATTACCACTACGCAGAGTATGTGTGTCTACGTTGTGTTAGATGTCACAAAATCAGCCTCAGCTGGAAATACGATTGATATTGGTATTCCAAATGCAACTACAAACGTTTTAGTCTCAGGTGGTCCAACTGTCGTTCCAAATCACTCGCTGGCAATAGCTGGAAACACTACCGTACAGCTCGATAACGATTTTCGAGTCCAACGTGGAGTCATTGAGATGAATGCCGATACCTTTACTATTACTGCTGGAGTGGATTATGACGCGCCGGTGAGCGCCGATCGCGCGTTTATTCGTATTACTAACACGGGGCATACTGGTGCAGGTCCATCACTTGGATCTGGAACAAGAAACTCTGACGATGTTACGGTGCAAATCACAAACCCGGCTAATATAATGAATAACATCACGTTTCAGCGCGGAACCGGCGCGGTCGATACGACCCGTATTAGTTGGGAAATTGTTGAGTATAAGGGAGTTACCGGTGGCGACAATGAGTTTGTCGTCAGAAGACAGGAGGCACTATCATACTCTGCTGCCGGTACGACGCTTACGAGTACAGCTGTAGCAGGAATCGTCGATGACGCTGACGTTGCAGTATTTATCACGAGTCAATATAACGCAAATACCGGTGCGACTCTTTACCACTACGGTCTGTCTACTGCTGCCTGGAATGCTGCTCCTAACACAACTACTTTTACTCGAGGAGCAGGAGGAAGTGTTTCAACAGTCTCGTATGCAGTAGTGGAATTTGTTGGAAGTAACTGGAAAGTTCAACGTGTGCAGCATACGTTTACTGCCGCCGGAACAACCCAGACACAAGCTATTACTCCGGTAAACAGTCTTTCAAGGACCTTTATTCACACACAAAAAAGAGCCCCTTCAAGTACTCACGCCAACTTCGGCCATGAAGTATGGTTGTCAGGAATTGGACAAGTCTCGTTCTTACTTGATGGCGCAGCGACTACACCTGGCAGTCATGTCTCAGTCGCGTGGGTGATTGAAAATACCCAAACCACCGGAACGCCGATGGTTGTCACGCGCTCAAACGGATTATTGAATACCACCGGAACTTCACCCCAAACAAATATTATTCCTATTGGAAAAACTCTTAATGATATTTCGATAGCGTCAATTTTCACAAACAATCGAGCTGATACAACCAATAACACCTGGCCAGAACCTATCTTAGGAGTTAGGCTTTTATCGCCAACTCAGTACGAAATCTGGCGAAGTGATATCACTGCTAATGTTAATTATCGTACCGAGGTGGTCGAATGGCCGACTGCTGTGCGGAAATTAGAACAAAGTTATTATCGTCTTTATGTAGACAATAATGCTCTTAAACCCACCGATCCATGGCCTGCTGGCGCTCCAAACCTGGGTGAAAATACTGAGATGACAGCGGCTGATAATGCACTGGCTCTCGGTGATCAGGTTCGAATCCGAATGGGAATCAAAGTATCGGGAGCCTCTATGCCAAGTGGTATTGATAGCTTTAAACTGCAGTTTGCTCCCAGAGTTACCACCTGTACCGCAGTCACAACGTGGTCTGATTTAGGTGATGCTTCAAGCACCACCGCCCGATTCAGAGGGGTGAATAACACACCAGCTGATGGTGCTCCACTTTCCACCGATCCACCAGCCGGAGGGGATTTGCTACTCTCAGTTTCAACAGTTTCAGGTACGTACGAAGAGGCAAATAATACTGCTCTAAATCCCTACAACGCGTTTCCGGGAGATACGGTTGAGTACGACTGGGTCGTCGAGCATAATGGGGCAAACGATAAGACATCGTACTGTTTTAGAATGGTAGAAGCAAATGGTTCTGTTCTACAAACCTATAGCACATATCCAACGCTCAGGACTGTCGGCTATGAACCGCTTATTAGTAATTGGCGCTGGTATGAAGATGAGACAAGTCTCACGCCGAGTAATCCTCGAGGTGGCGAAAATGTCTCACCAAGTAACGTTGAATTTAACAACGCGTTAAAGCTTCGACTCGTACTTCGTGAAAGTTCAGGAGCAGATGGTCTTAATGTAAAATTTGCGCTGCAATATTCAGAATACGCGGATTTTTCACAAGGTGTGTTTACGGTGACAAGTACCACAACGTGCGATGGCAATTCGATTTGGTGTTTCTTCAATGGTGCTGGAGTTGATAATGCTGTAATCCAAAGTAGTGTTATCTCTGACGCGAACTCTTGTGTGGCCGGGGTCGGATCGGGTTGTGGTACATATAATGAGAGCGCTAATCCAGCAGGTGTAACGTTTGATCAGCTGGCACTCACAAATACCGAATTTGAATACACTATTAAACATGATGGCGCTCGTTCAAACCGGGTCTACTATTTCCGACTTTATAACCTTACCTACAATGAACCGGTTGGCGTAGCGGCGACGTTTAGTTATCCCTCTCTTGTAACTGAAGGAGCTAACATGAATTTTTCAATTCTCGGTCTTAACCCTGGGGTAACTACAGCTGGAATCACTACTGATGCAACCACTACACCTACTACCATCAGCTTCAGAAACATTCCGTTTAATACTGATATCGAAGCGGCCCAGCGGGTGAGTATCACCACAAATGCAACTGATGGCTATCAAGTCCTTACGTATGCCAATAGTCAATTGATAAATTCATATGGAGATATCATTCCACCTATCACTAGTACCAATGCAAGCCCAGCTGGATGGTCGACAGCTTGTGTAGGTAGTGCAAAAGCCTGCTTCGGATACCATACGGCAGACGCAACGCTGGCAGGTGGTTCAACCAGGTTTGCTCCAACAAATTCATACGCACGCTTAGAAACCACCCCAAGAGAAATTATGTTTAGTTCTATCCCAACGACCGGCGATAGTAATGATGTTGTCTTCAGGCTACGTGTCAGTAGTCTCCAACCAGCTGGAGACTATGTAACAGGTCTCACATACATCGCAGTTCCTGTTCATTAATAAATGGTATGATTTTTGCACAACAATTTTTTATGAACATTCGAAACATCTCACTGTTTATCTGTGTCTTTCTGACACTTCCGTGTACCAGTCTAGCGGCTGATATTTTAGTGGCTCCGCCGTTGTTTGATCTTGAGCTCCAGCCACGTGACATCATAAAAAAAGATATTACGGTGCGGAATGAGAGTGATTCAAAGTTATACGTGTACGCCACCGTAAACGAAATAGCGGTTGATGGAAGTGGTGATATCAAAGAGTTCATCACACCAGTAATGGATCAGCA
>JAIYEC010000023.1 GCA_027487145.1 bacterium
CTGATGCTATCTTTGCTGGAAGAGAGTTAGAGGAACCGACTAATATGATTACCCTACCTGATGTAGCCGCAGAAGCCGGTGTAGACAAAGCAGCCTATCAGTCTTGTGTCTCAAGCGGCAAGATGAAAGAGAGAGTGGAAGCCTCAGTAGAAGAAGCCTTTGCGCTCGGCGCTAAGGGCACCCCCTACACAGTCCTTGTAGTAGGAAATGAACAAGCTGTCATTAACGGCGCTCAATCATACGACGTTGTAAAAAGTATCATCGATAATTTGATTAGTCAGCTAGACGGACAACCCACAACAGTAGAGACAGCCACAACAACACCATAATAAAAAACGGCTGAGGTATCCACCTCAGCCGTTTTTTATTTTACCCATACGGGCACAAGATCACAGTAGTGGCACTTCTGTGAGTCACAGGCAACCGCAAGAGCCCTACCATCAACTAATTCTGTAGTGACCCGGATGAGATCGTCTTTTAGCGACCGAATCTCTTCGTCTGTAATCACAAACGTCTCTTCTTTAATGACACTGTTACTATCAGCTTCTACAAACGATAACACTCCAGTTTTGCAATGAAGTGCCGAGTCTGGCTGCAGTGACAGCAGTAGAGCATAAAACGTCAACTGTCGCTTGTAGTCACCATCGCTGTCAGCTGTCTTTCCTTCGATGTGATTTCGCGTTTTTGGCTTCCCGGTTTTATAATCTACCACCTGCGTAAGGACACCGTCTTTAAAATCAACCCGGTCCAAATTACCATTGAGTTTTAACTCTGGGTGCTGTGTAAGCCCAGTCTTAAGTACCGCTTCGATATGGTACTCGGTTTTACTCTCCTTGAGATATGACTGGTGCACCTGTGGAAGATACGTAACAAGAGCGTCCACTCCGCGCTCATGAAGTCGTGTATACTCCTCGTCTGAGATCGCTTCTTTCTCCAGTGACTGCTTAAGAAGCGCCGGTACCTTCGAGAGCCACTCATCAAGTGTTTCACCTTGGTGGAAGCGAACAAGAACATCTAAGACAGCGTGTACCGCTGTTCCAAACTGAAGTTCGGTTGTCTTAATCTGCGGTATCTGCAAAACATTTCGGAAAAAATATTCCCACGGACTCTTGAGATAATTATTAAACGCCGTAGGTGAGAATCCTCGCTCACGCAAAACTGACAGTACAATTTCGGTTGCAGCAGGTTGTGGTAACACCCCTACAAATGAACTCAGTGGTGAAAACCCTTGCGTAAAGGGTACAGTATCAATCGTAGATACCAGAAATGAATCAATTGAACTAAGAAAACGAGACAGTAGTTGCTCCTTACCAGAGACCGACATACTTGCACCACTAAATAACACTTTTTGCTTCGCTCGCGTCATCGCC
The DNA here is from genome assembly GCA_027487145.1 of bacterium. GTDB lineage: Bacteria > Patescibacteriota > Minisyncoccia > Phycocordibacterales > UBA918 > OLB19. The sequence goes on from JAIYEC010000023.1 coordinate 1,371, forward strand.
ACATAAAACAGGCGACGCTCATCCTCTTCTGCTAAATCAGTATCTTTGGTATCAAAGCGAATAATCGGAAGCTTAAAGAGGTCACGAGCTGTTTTACCGCCCCACGTTTTATCAGTTGCATGCGGAATATACACGATTTCATACTCAAGTCCTTTTGATTTGTGAGCTGTCAGTACCTGTACGGCTGTAGCACCATACGAGACAAATGGTGCTGGAAGCGGAACATTGTATGCAGTATGGAGAGCAAATTGTCTTGCCACATCAGACAAAGACTCGACTTCCCTTCGCTCTACCATTCCCTCCACTTCGTCATACAGACGACGCAAGACCCGCACCCCTTCTTCTGGATCGTGTTTTAAGACATGTGATACAACGCCACTCTCGACCAACAAAAGCTCTAACAAACGATGGGCTGGGGTGGTAAGCGAGCGGTTATGCAGACTCTGCAATAGTGGTATCACCTTCCGGAGTGGAGATTCCAAGGAGATACCAATCTCGTCTAGAGTAGCATCAGTGGACAGTATGGAACTAAGCGTTCTACTACGAGAGACTGCCTTAAGCACAATACCTAACTCCTGTGGTTCAATCTCCCAAAATGGTTCATGGATTGTCTCTGTCAAAAGAGCGTTATCTGCCGGATTGGTTAGTAATCGCATCAATCGCTGTACCGTCTTAAGTAACGGGTGTTCAAGAATGTCACTATCTGCCGATGGTGCGACGGCAATCCACTTTTTACGAAGCGCAATGGTAAACTCTTCTACCTCACGATTTGTTCGGACAATCACCGCAATCTCTGCCGGTGAGACCCCAGCCTCTATATCGTTTTCAATTGAGGCTACCACCCAATCAGTCTCTACTGCTGTATGCGGAAACTCTGCTAGTACAACCTCCGCCATATCAACGGCAGCTGCCTTCAGTGGAACACGTAGCTTAGCTAACTCCTCATCATCCGTTTTTATGACATCGTGAGCTGCATCAAGAATAGGTTGCCCCGACCGATAGTTTTCTGAAAGTGAAATCAGTGTCGCCTCAGGGAATACTTCTTCAAAGTACAAGAAGTTCTCGAGTGAAGCACCCTGAAACCGATAAATAGCCTGCTTCTCATCTCCTACGACAAATAAATTTGGACGATCATGGAAATTTACGAGAAGTTCCAAGATTTTATTTTGCGCTCCGTTTACATCTTGATGTTCATCAGCCAGAACATAGTGGTATTGCTCTTGGAGATCTCTAAGCATGTCTTCATTAGTCTCTAGCGCATGAACAGTCTCAAGAATCATGTCATCAAAGTCATATCGTTTTTGATCTCGCAGTAGCTGTTCATACCGCCGGTACACCTGGAGTAGCTCAAGGTTACGCTCGAGATGTTTTTTTGCATCTTTATATTCACCTCGCTCTTTTCCTTTATGAGCTCCTTTTTCGTGATACTGCGGAATTTCTAAGAGTCCTTTTTCTTGTACTTCAATTGCTGTCGCAAACGAGTCAGGTGTCACGTTTTCCTGCTTTAATGTCTGGATGGCTTGCAGAAGTGGTTGTACATAAAACGATGGGTCACCAGAAGGGCGAACTGCTTTAAAGTTGGTGTCGGTGAGGATAGTCTCAATAATTTGGATTCTCTCAATCGTTGAGGCGGCTTTCCCGCCAATGATTTTTGGGTACGCTTCTGGGTAGCGAGATACGAGCATGTCCGCGAGTGCATGGAAGGTAGAGATAGTGACATCATACGCCACATCCCCAATGAGTCCCTTAAGGCGGTTTCGCATCGCTTTCGCTCCAGCGTCGGTAAAGGTTATAGCGAGAATATTTGAAGCTTTTGAGTCAGTCTGTTTGAGGATATTCGCAATCCGCAGCGTAAGAATCTGCGTCTTCCCGGTCCCTGGTCCAGCAATCACCATCACCGGCCCTTCAATGGTATCAACCGCTTGTCGCTGCGCACTATTTAAAGCCCTGTACGCCTCATTAAATGCTGTCTGGTCACCTTTAATATTACTCATATCGACCAGTATACCAGAAACCATGTAACCATTGACTTTTTAATACAATTACTTACAATCCAACCGAAGAAAGGGGTCAAACGATGCTTAAGTTCTTTTTGGGTGATTGGAAATCAGTATTTCTTTCCTTCGTAATTATTTTCTTAGGAGTAGTGATACTATTTCCTTCAATAATCAGGCAGCCAACAGGTAATGGCCTAATCATCTTTATCGCTGCATTGATTGCTCTATTACTTGCAAATCACTTGAAAAGAAAGGAACGAGAAGAAGAGCAGTCTGATATTGAAAACACTTTTGAATAATAACCCCCGCAACGAATGCCCCTATACCGGCGCATGTCGTGCGGGGTTTCGTTTTATGTGACTTAAACCTACTTGTTAACAGGTGGGTTTAACAAAAGCTCCCTAGAGTTCCCCTAGGGAGATTTTTACATTTAATTGACTTTTTCTATTATAGATGTATAGTATTAAAGTCACCTAATCTAAGGAGTAACGTACATGGTGTTCAAAGTAATTGTTTATCTGCTGCTCGGAGCAGTGGCTTGGGTCTTGGCCTATGGTGTGGTCTTCATTGAGACCGGACCGAGCAACAGGCTGGTAAAATTTTTGCTCGCGCCGATATGGGCAGCGAAAATCATACTGCAACACACACTCCGCCAATTGAAGGAACTGCCGGAGGAGTGAATCCCTCGCAACGAATGCCCCAATACCGGCGCATGTCGTGCGGGGTTTCGTTTTATCTTACCTGCGCAAAACCGGTCATTATATCTTGTAAGATATAATGACCGGTTTCTACTTTTTTGAAATTGAACTAAATAGATGAGATACGAGGCAGACAAAGAAAAAGCCGTGAGGTACACCCCAAGAGTACTTCTATTTTATAGTCGCTAAAGCTCCTTAAAATATGAGCGTACAAGTGTACATTAAAACGGCTATTTCTGAAGTCTAACGAATCAAGTCGCTGTTCTAATAAGATTTCAGCCGACGGGCTGTGAAAAATACAGAGTACTTAAAAAGTACGACATATTTTTCAGATGTCTGGAGATGTCAGTTTCGACCTACCAAGGGAGAAAATGACATATGAAATCATACGTTAGTATGATTTCAGTCTCCTGGCCTTGTCGTGTTGGCGGATTTTCTCAAGCGCCTTCGCTTCAATCTGACGAATACGTTCACGGGTGACACCAAACTCCTTCCCTACCTCTTCAAGCGTGTGGTAGGTACCATCTAAGAGTCCGTGGCGCATCTCAAGAATCTTTCGTTCTTTCTCAGAAAGCGTATCAAGAATCTCCATGATTTGATCGGTCAAGATACTGTGTGCCACTTCTTGGTCTGGTGAGATAATCTTATCGTCAGAAATGAAGTCTGACAGTCGAGATCGGTCATCATCATCTCCAACTGGTAGTTCAAGTGAGATAGTATCCTGAGAAATCTTTTCGATTTGGTAAATCTTCTCTACCTCTACATTCATTTCGGTTGCAATCTCCTCTGGCATTGGGTCGCGGCCAAGGTCTTGCGCGAGGCGACGTGACACCTGCTTGTACTTGGCCATAGTTTCTACCATGTGTACCGGGATACGAATGGTTCGGGACTGGTCAGCGAGTGCGCGAGTGATCGCTTGGCGAATCCACCAGGTAGCATAGGTCGAGAACTTAAACCCTTTCGTGAAGTCGAACTTATCAACGGCCTTAAAGAGGCCCAAGTTCCCTTCTTGAATAAGGTCAAGTAAGGTAAGGTCTGGAGAACGGCCGACGTACTTCTTGGCGATAGACACCACCAAACGAAGATTGGCTCGCGCTAAGAGGTTACGAGCTTCTTCATCACCATCAACGATACGCTTCGCAAGCACTCGCTCTTCATGAGCATTCAACAGTGGGTACTGCCCAATTTCACGAAGGTACATCTGAATTGAGTCATAGCTTGAGTCGCTTCGCTTAAACGCATTCTTTTGCGCAATAATGTCGATACTTGGATCGTCACCAAGCATACCGCCACTTTGAAGTACATCAATGCCCGCGATTGAAAATCGCTCATAGAGTACATCGAGGAACTCTACATCACGCTCAATTTCTGGAAATGAACGAAGTAGTTCATCGTGAGTAATATACCCGCGAGTCTTACCCATATTCATTAAGTCAGCTGCTTTGGCTTCAAGTAACTTTTCAGCGCGAGTGAGTGGCTTTTTTGGTTCTGGTTTCTTAACAGCCGGAGCTTTTGGGACCGACTTTACCACCTCTTTCTTAACCGATGTCTTTGATACCTTCTTTGCAACCGGCTTCTTAGCTACAGGAGCTTTCTTTGCAGGTGCTTTTTTGGCAACAGGTTTAACCGCTTTTTTTGCGGTTGGTTTAACATTCTTCAAATTTTTCTTCTGTGGCTTCTTTGCTGACGTCTTCTTGGCGACAGCTTTTTTTGCGACCGGCTTCTTAGCTACAGGAGCTTTCTTTGCGGGTGCTTTTTTTATTGGTTTTACGGGTTTTTTGACCGCTTTTTTGACTACCTTCTTCACTGGCTTTTTTTTTTTTTTTTCTTTCACCACTATACAGAAAATCCTTATTTTGTCTACCTTTTAAAGTAACAATTCTATGTGATTGACTTTTATTACATTAGTGATATAATAAAAAAATCAACAGGAGACCTGAGATGCTCGACAAGTTCCTTGCGTGGATTTATCCAAATGATATTATCGCGGTTTTGAGCGGAGTCTTCGGACTCGGAATCATGAATTGGTGGTTCCGTACCCTTCAGGGATGGAACATTGAGATGCTTCCCTGGGCGATTCTGCCTGGCCTTTCTGTCATTTACTTTTTTAAGAAATGGCACCCCGCTCAGTAACCCCGGTAGATCATCTTTCCACCCCGCACCGACTCGATTCCCTGCAATCGGTTGTCGACTGCGGGGTTTCGTTTTATTTAAAATGCACCTATTAATAGGTGCATTAGCTTACCTTAATTTTAGAGCTGCAAAGACTCAATAGTATACGCTGGCTGCTTTAACTTCATTTCATGTTTTTTCATCGTTTCAAGTGAGGTAAGAAGTTGTGTTTCATCACCAATCTCCTCGGCTTCTTTAAGGATTCGTCTCTCTTCAGCAATGGCTCGCCTTATAAGGGCAGTCTTAAAAATATTTAGCCTTGAAACGATTTCCTCTTTTACAGCCAACTCTGGCATCTTGGCAAAATCTTGTTCAAGCGTAAAGGTTACCCCGGCTAGTTCTGACTCTGGAATGACTTCTGTCTCACCGGCTTCGATAAGAAGTTTTGTTACTTCGTCTTTAACATACACAGCAATCACCGCATCCACCACCTCAGCAGCGGCTTCAAGAAATACTCGGGCACTGCGAACAATGTCTGGTTTCTCTACCGCTTCTTTAAGAACCGAGTCAGCCAACTCATGGTGCGACAAAGGACCAGCCTTGGTTTCTTCGCGCAAGCGTTCAAGCTCAAAGCGGACAGCATCAGTTGTACTATGAATCGCACTGGCTACGACACCAATAAAATGTTCTTGATCAATCCGATCTGGAAGCAGAAGTAGGAACGGAAGAATTTCAGTTCGTGCGCGACGCTTCAAGCTCCGCTCGTCACTCTCTTCACGAGTAAGGACATGGAGCAAGAACTCAATGACATGAACTGACTTCCCTACTATTTGTTTAAATTCATTTGCGTCTTTTTTAATGATGTCCGCCGGGTCTGCCCCAAGCGGCATCTCGGCCACCTTCACGTCAATCCCCCGCTTGAGCATAAGTTCAGCGGCTTTTTTCATCGCAGCGATTCCAGCCCTATCGGCATCAAGTGCTAGCACGACTCGGTCTGAGAGTCGTTCTAGAAGCTGTACGTGGTGCAGCGTGAGCGCCGTACCCGACATGGCGACAGTATTGGTGTAGCCTGCTTGATGGGCCATCACCACGTCAAACTGACCCTCTACTATGAGTGAAAAATTTAACTGCCGGATACCGTGTTTGGCTTTGTCGTATCCAAATAAAAGTTCGGACTTTTTGTACAGTTCAGTCTCAGGTGAATTAACGTATTTTGGTGCATCGCTATCCTTACTGAGAATACGACCAGAAAACGCTACCACTTTCCCATTTTGATCAAATAACGGGAACATGATGCGATCACGAAATACGTCAAATGGCTCCTTGCCTCCTTCGGTGCTTTTGATCAATCCAACCTTAAAAAGTTCTTCTTTAGTATATCCTTTTGTTTCCAATTCATCTTTTACCATTCTCCACCCGTGAGCTGGTGGACCAGGCGCAAATCCGATTTGCCATTTCTGGAGTGTTGCTTTCGTTACTCCACGATTCTCGAGATACTCGAGCGCCTCTTTATCTTTTTCCAACTGCTCAACATAGTATGTCGTCGCATCTTGCATCGCAGCATACCACCGTTCACGTTCGGTCTTTTTCTTTGGATCTTCAGCGACGAGTTCTACCCCAGCCTTATCAGCCAAAAGCTTGAGAGCTCCTTTGAAATCAACCCCTTCCATTGCTTGAATGAAGGTAAACATATCACCACCTTGAGAGGTTGAGAAACAATAGTACATACCACGGTCGGGTGATACGTAGAATGATGGTGTTTTCTCAGCGGTAAAGGGCGATTTTCCCTTGAAGTTCTTCCCTGCCCGATGTAGCTCAACGTACGGTGAAATGACATCCAAGATGCTGAGCCTATCTTTAATTTGTTGCACCGAATCACTCATGTAGGTCTAGTATACCCTGCGCCAACTTTTTAGGGAAAAAGTTGGGCGGGCGAGCCGAACTCCTCACTCTTTCTCGAAAACTTGATTTTTTACAAAAATAATACATAATGAAATTGTTAGAGAAATGAGGAAATTAGACGTAGATACTTTGCATTTAATTTTTCTGTTGACTGGATTAGGAGTTGTCTTAGGGACAGTTATCATTTCATACAGGAGATAACATTTCGCAACTAATTTAATAGCCCCACAACGAGCCCTATGCGCTTGTGTGGGGTTTCGTTTTATTAAGAAAGCGAACATTAGCTGTCACTATCATATATGATAGTGACACACCGTTTAAAAACACAAAAGGCCGGCGCTTCGCGCCGGCCTTTTGTAATTCATTACTATTGTTTTGCTTGCATGTCTTCGATCATTTGGTATTTATTGCTTCCCTTGAAGCCAGAACCGGCTGGGATAAGCTTACCAATGATAACGTTTTCCATGAGACCAGCGAGATTGTCGCTACTTCCCTTCACTGCTGCGTTGATAAGAACGCGAGTAGTGTTTTGGAATGATGCGGCTGAGAGGAAGCTCTTTCGTGAGAGAGAAGTTTCGGTGATACCGAGAATGAGTCTATCTCCGCGAGCTGGATCTTTTCCTTCTGCCTTCAAGCGTTCATTTTCTTCTACCATAATCCACTCTTCAACTACTTCTCCAATCGTGAACCGACTATCACCTCGATGATTTACCTTCATACGAGACATCATCTGCTTAACAATGAGTTCAATGTGCTTTCGAGCAATCGTCACACCCTGAAGTTCATAAATCTTGTTCACTTCTGAAATGATGTAGTCCTGAGTTACTTCCTGTCCACCGAACTTGAAGAGCTCTGGCAAGTGCGCTGAACCATCAGTAAGGAGCTGCCCAGGAACGACGGTGTCACCCTTTGAGACCGCTACTACTCGACGGTAGTGAACTGCGTACTCTTCGTTATCTTTTTTCTTCGGCGCACCCTTTGCGGTCATATCAGGAGCAATAACGATTACCTTTTCACGCCCTTCAGTGCGGATATCAACCACCACACCATCGTGCTTTGCGACTACAGCTGGAATCTTCGGTTGTCGCTTTTCAAATACTTCTTCTACACGAGGAAGACCTTGGGTTACGTCTCCACCAACTGACGCAGCTCCTCCGGCGTGCTTCGTGTTCATAGTAAGCTGTGTTCCTGGTTCACCAATCGCTTGAGCGGCAACAGTACCCACCGCTTCTCCAATGTCTACGAGACGGTTAGTCGTGAGGTCAATACCGTAACACTGCTGACAGACTCCGCGGAGTGTCTTACAGGTCATTGGTGAGCGAACCTCTACTGATACGCAGGTAGTTTCTTCTACCGCAATTGCATCGCGACGTGAGAGGAGATGACCCTTCTTGAAGAGAACAGTTCCTTTTGCATCCACTGCATCCTCAGCGAGAATACGTCCCTTGATTGCCTTTGAGAAGGCAATTTCGATACCTGAGGCTGAGACACGACTAATGGTTGTTCCGCCCTTAGTCTTACAATCAGCTTCGGTCACAATAGCGTCCTGCGCTACCACGAAGAGTCGACGAGTAAGGTACCCTGCCTTTGCGGTCTGGAGCGCAGTGTCAGCCAACCCTTTTCGAGAACCGTGAGTCGTGTTGAAGTACTCAATCGGAGTCAGTCCTTCCTTCATCGAAGAAATAACTGGAGTCTCGAGTGTCTCTCCTCGAGTGTTAACGATAAGTCCCTTCATACCGGCCATCTGGGCAATCTGTCCAAGCGATCCTCGAGCACCAGACTTCCACATTTCGTAGGCTGAACCGGTTTCACTGAGGGTTTCTGGAAGAACTTTTTCAATTGATGTCTTAGCTCGGTGCCAGATTTCTACAATCATGCGACGACGCTCATCTCGCGAGAGAAGTCCCTCATCGTAGTGATCGATAATCTGTCGCTCTTCAGCGCGAGCTGCTTCAATAATCGCAGCCTTTTGCTTTGGTACAACCACTTCATCAATTCCCCAGGTTGTTCCCGATACCGTTGCATACTTGAAACCAAATTTCTTAAGTTTGTCGACAATGGCTGGAACTGCCTGTGTCCCCCTATCATCGATGATATCAATGATGATTTGGAAGAGTGTCTTTTGTACGACCACATCATTAATGAAGAGATGGTCACTTGGGAGTACTGAGTTGAAGAGAAGACGTCCAACAGTCGTTTCAAAAATCTGACCATCAAACTGCTTGTACTTCTGTGTATCTGTTGCAAGTACTTTTACCATCGCTCGGAAATCAATCACTCCGTAATCATAGGCATTGATAGCGTCGTTTGGTGAAGCAAAGTACTTTCCTTCTCCCTTTGCACCGTTAACAACCTTTGTCATCCAGTACGCTCCAAGGGCCATATCAAGCAACTTTTCTGACACTACTGGTTCTGAAGAACCTGGCTTTAAGATGTTGTTGTTGGCTGAAATGATTTCTTTCGCTTCAAGCTGTGCTTCATCTGAAAGTGGTACGTGTACTGCCATCTGGTCACCGTCGAAGTCAGCGTTGAACGCGCGACAGACGAGTGGGTGAACCTGGATAGCGTTACCTTCAATAAGTACCGGGCGGAATGCCTGGATACCTTGTCGGTGAAGGGTTGGCGCACGGTTAAGGAGTACGTGCTTGTGACGAATCACGTTTTCTAGAATCGCCCATACTTCTGGAACACCGTCTTCAATGAGACGACCAGCTCCGCGGATGTTGTATGCAAGTTCTTGCTTCAGGAGTTCTGCCACCACAAATGGACGGAAGAGCTCAAGGGCCATGTGCTTTGGAAGACCACACTGGTCGAGTGCTAGCTCCGGACCAATAACGATCACTGAACGTCCTGAGTAGTCTACACGCTTACCAAGCAGGTTTTGACGGAAGTATCCTTGCTTACTCTTAAGGTAGTCAGAGAGAGACTTAAGTGGACGTCGCTGTGCCTGACTCATGACTGAGTACGCACCACCGCCGTGGCGGATTGAGTTGTCGATAAGGGCATCAACCGCCTCTTGCAAGATACGCTTTTCGTTACGCAAGATAACGTCCGGTGCCATGATATCAATCAACTTCTTGAGACGATTGTTACGGTTGATCACACGACGATAGAGGTCGTTGAGGTCAGACGACGCATGGCGTCCTCCTTCAAGTGCTACCATCGGTCGAATTGCTGGCGGTACTACTGGAAGACGAGTGAGGAATAACCACTCTGGCTTAACCCCTGAGTTCACCATTCCGCGAATTAGCGCCAATCGCTTATCAAGCTTAGCTCGCTCCATTGCACCGGCTTTCGTGTACTCTTGTTCAAGCTTATCAGCTAACGTTACGAGGTCGGTATTCTTGAAAAGTTCGTAAATAGCTTCTGCACCAATTCGCGCCTCAAAGAGGGTTGAGTATTTGATTGAGAACTTGTGGAAGGTTGCTTCATCAAGTACAACACCGAGTTTTACACTTTCGATTTCCTTTCGGATCTCGTCCATACGAGCCTTAAGCGCATCACGTGCTTCTTCGTTGGCGAGCGCTTTTACTTTTGTCTTGTATTCAGTATCGAGTTCAGAAAGAATACGAGCTCGGTCTGCTTCACTCACCTTTGTCACAATGTATCCAGCGAAGTACACCACCTTTTCTACTGAAGAGGCTGTGATACCGAGAATCATTGCAATTCGGCTTGGTACGCCTCGGAGGAACCAAATGTGTGCCACTGGAACACAGAGGTCAATATGACCCATACGTTCGCGACGAACGATAGCGCGAGTGATTTCCACTCCACACTTTTCACAGACGATTCCCTTGTATCTGATACCGCGGTACTTCTTACATGAACACTCGTAGTCCTCTACGGGACCAAAGATACGTTCATCGAAGAGTCCGTGCTTTTCTGGACGTTGGGTTCGATAGTTAATTGTTTCTGGTTTGGTGATTTCACCATGCGACCACTCAAGAATTGTTTCTGGTGACGCGAGTCGGAGATTTACTCCCGAGTAGTTAGTTGGAGCTGGTGCGGCCTTCTTGAAGCCTTCGCTCTTATTGAATGTTTCTGTAGACATACGACGGAAGGTTAGGCGTTCTCATAATTACTGCGCGCTTGGGTTTCTTTATCGAGTCTGACATCAAGTGCAAGTCCTTTAAGTTGGTTGAGAAGTACGTTGAACGCAGCTGGTGTGTGTGGGTGAGAAATCTTCTCGCCACGCACAATTGCGTCAAAGGCTGCTGAACGTCCAACAATATCGTCTGACTTAATCGTGAGCATTTCTCGCAAGGTGTACGCAGCGCCGTACCCAAGGAGTGCCCACACTTCCATTTCTCCAAAGCGCTGACCTCCAACCTGAGCCTTACCTCCCAGTGGTTGCTGGGTGATAAGTGAGTATGGACCAATTGATCGCATGTGAATCTTGTCTTCCACCATGTGGTGAAGTTTCAAGATATACATGAATCCAACGGCTGTCTTCTGAGCAAATGGTTCTCCGGTAAGACCGTCACGAAGCTGGATTTTTCCATCGGCTGGAAGTCCCGCTGCGACCAATTCAGATTTTACGTCGTCTTCTGATGCTCCCGCAAATGGAGGCACAATTGCTTGGTAGCCGAGTGTGTGTGCAGCCATTCCAAGGTGAAGCTCAAGAATCTGTCCGAGGTTCATACGTGATGGTACTCCCAGTGGTGTAAGAAGAATGTCAATTGGACGACCATCTTCGGTGTATGGCATATCTTCTTCGGGAAGAATACGCGAGATAACCCCCTTGTTACCGTGACGACCAGCCAGCTTGTCTCCCACTGATACGTTTCGTACCTGAGCGATTGTAATGTGGATTCGCTTAATAACACCACTTTCAAGTTGGTCACCATTTTCTCGAGAGAAAATCTTTACCCCAATGATACGTCCTCGTTTTCCAGCTTCAAGGCGAAGTGAGGTGTCTTTCACATCCTTTGCCTTTTCACCGAAGATTGAGCGAAGGAGACGTTCTTCTGGCGTCAGTTGCGTTTCTCCCTTTGGAGTTACCTTACCAACGAGAATGTCGCCTGGACGAACTTCAGCACCGATGCGGATGACTCCTGTTTCATCGAGGTTACGGAGTTTGATTTCAGATACGTTTGGAATATCTGGAGTAGTTACTTCTGGACCAAGCTTTGTATCACGAACTGATACTTCAAGCTCATCAAGGTGAATGGTTGAGAACTTACTGTTCTTGATGAGTCGTTCAGAAATAATAATCGCGTCTTCGTAGTTAGCACCATTCCATGACATGAACGCCACCATGGCATTTTGCCCTACTGCAATCTGACCATTGTCAGTTGATGACGTATCAGCCAAGAGATCTCCTCGTTTTACTTTCTGTCCAAGTGAGACAGCTGGACGGTGATAGAAGGCTGAGAAGTCGTTGGTTCGCTGGAATGAAGTAAGCGGGTATTTCTTATCCTTACCTTCCTTGTTCTTAACCACAATCTTCTTTGAATCAACTTCAGTTACTTCACCAGCTTCCGCTGCAAAGATAACTCGTCCCGTGTCGCGAGCAGACATTCCTTCTACGCCGGTTGCTACAATCGGTGCCTCCTGCACGATACACGGCGTTGCCTGCTTCTGCATGTTTGAACCCATGAGCGTACGGTTAGCATCGTCGTGATTCAAGAATGGAATCATTGATGTCGCAACTGAGAACGGTTGATTAGTTGCGATATCCATGTACTGAACATCATCACGAGATACTACTCGCGGTTCACCTTTCTTTCGAGCTTCGACAAATTCAGTCTTGATCTTTCCTTTATCATCAATTTCTACTGCTGAGTGCGCGATGGTGAAGTGTTCTTCCTCATGAGCGTTGAAGTACACAACTTCATCGGTCACCTTTCCTTTCACTACCTTAATGTACGGCGTCTCAATAATACCGAAGCGGTTGACGCGTGAGTACATTGAGAGACGGAGAATAAGACCGATGTTTGGACCTTCTGGAGTGTGGATAGGACACAATCGGCCATAGTGAGATGGGTGAACGTCACGCACTTCAAAACCTGCTCGTTCTCGGGTAAGTCCGCCTGGACCAAGTGCTGAGAGGGTTCGAAGGTGCTCAACTTCAGCGAGAATGTTTTGCTGTTGTGAGAACTGTGAGAGTTGGTTTGTGGTGAAAAATTCTTTAATCGCCGCTTGGAGTGGTCGAGGATTTATGATAGCCATTGGGAGTGATGTTTCGGCTTCAATCGTAGACATACGGTCTTGAATGTTTCGCTTCATACGAGTCATACCAACACGTACTCGTTGTTGGAGCATTTCACCGAAGTATCGAACTCGTCGGAACCCGAGGTGGTCGATATCATCAGGGAGTGCAGATGCATCGTGATTGCTTTCGATGATGTACTTCAAGATAAGCTTTACATCGTCCGTGGTAACACCGCGAACGTCGGTAGACTTTTTGTCGGTTCCGAGTCCAAAACGGTTATTGAAGTGGTGACGACCAATTTCAGAGAGGTCGTACCGTTCTGGTGCGAAGATTGAGTTCACAAAGTCACGCGCGTTGTCGACGGTTGCAAGATCTCCGTCGCGAAGACGTCGGTAGATTTCGATGTATGAATCATCAGTTGTCTTGGCAGGATCCTTTGCGATAGTTGCCTTCATGTATTCTTCACCGCGAGGAACATCCTTCACAAGCTTGATCATGTCAGCTTCCTTCTCAACTCCAAGCACACGAAGGAGTGACGAGATTGGGAACTTCTTCTTTCGGTCAATCTTTACGTAGATAACCCCATCAGCTTCAGATTCGATTTCAACCCACGCTCCACGAGCTGGGATGATTTTTGCTCCAAAGAGTGTCTTCCCTTTTGATTCAGATGCTGTAAAGAAGATACCGTATGAACGGGCAAGCTGTGGCACGATAACACGCTCAACACCATTGATGATGAAGGTACCGTTGTCAGTCATGACTGGAATATCCGCCATGAAGATTTCCTGTTCTTTTGAAGAATCAAATGTCTTGTTCTTCAATACAACGGTTGCTCGCAGTGACGCTTCGTAGGTTCTCTTATTTTCTTTCGCAAACTCTGGCGAGTACTTTGGTTCTGACAATTCGTACTTTTTAAACTGCAATTCAAACTTCTTGTCTGAATAGTCAGCAATTGGTGAAAACTCTTTGAAGACTTCCTTGAGCGCTGTCTCAACAAACCACTTAAATGATTCGCGCTGTGGCTCAATAAGGTCTGGTAGTTCGACACGCGGACCAGCGCTTTTTTCAAAGCGCTTTTGTGGCAAGTGTCCAACTGAAACTCCTTTTGGATCCATACACTAAATAATTATGTAAAAGTAAATGACAAAAGACACGCAAAAGCGCTCTTCTTTCATTTAGTTTTTACCCGATAAATAAAATCATCACTCCTGTGATATTACTTACGCGGTTTGTTATCTCCCTCCCAAAACTCACCCGAGATCGCAATCTTGCGTTTGTGCCGGGATTATACAGGAATGTCAGAATATAGCAACTGTCTTATGAGGATTTTGAGTGAAATTTCTCTATTTCTTTGCGATTCCCCCGTCATTTTGCTACGCAAAATTGGGACTAGCTCGCTAGGAAAGGCTCGCGTCGCCCTTTCGGTATGATTCAATTAGTTTATGGTTACCTTCTGTAAGAATCTTAGGGACGGTATACTTCTTTTTTTTATACACAATCGTCTCTGGTCTCGTGTATGTTTCGCCACTTGTCGCCCGCGCGTCTTCCAATGACTCAAAGGTTCCAAGTACACCAGGAATCTGTCGTGAGACTGAATCAATAATGGCAAGGGCTGGTAATTCGCCGCCAGTCAAAATGTAATCCCCGATACTCATGTCCTCTGCCCCAAGCGCCTCTTTGACTCGACCATCAATACCCTCATAGCGACCAGAAATCAAGACGAGGTGACTGTATTCCCGAGCAAATTCTTTTGCGACCTCTTGAGTGAAGACACGCCCGCGGGGCGACATAATTACCGTCTTTACTTTCTTTTGGTCTTTTTTTCCGACGTTCTTCGAATTTCGGACATGCTTTCCGACGGCTTTGTCCCAGGCTCGCAAAATCGGTTCGGCGTACATCACCATCCCTGGCCCACCGCCATACGGCTTGTCGTCAGTCTTTTTATGTTTGTCTTTCGTAAAATCTCGAGGATTATAGTATTTCACCTCAATTTTCTTTCCGCGTACCTTAGCCCCTTTACCTTTATCAGTCTTCTGCGCACGACCAAGCACGCTCGCGTCTGTATACGCAGCACATACCTCCGGAAACAGTGTAATAACGTGAAATTGCATGAGATTCTTTACAACATACTCAAACTAAAAAAATAGTGAATTCTTCGCAATGCAATAATCTAAAGCATCATTACGCGTCTTAAACGATTTATCTTCTTTAAAAGCATCATCTGGTTCGTAAAGATACGTTGAACCATCCAAACTAATCTGTGATATACACTTCTGCCTTGGTATGTGAAATATAAAAATCCAAATAATGAAAAGGCCAAAAAAAATCTTGATTAGTAGGATATTTTTTTTGATAAAATCTTTCATGATTTATCTAGAATTAAATTATATTTTGAATATAACACAATCAGACGCTAGTAAGCACTCTCGCGTCTGTATACGCTGCACATACCTCCGGAAATAACGCAATGACGTGAAATTGCATATCTACAATCTATCTTTGTAGTTATTGAGAAATATTGGAAATTGGGAATGTAAGGGTTCGGGGAAATCCTCTAATTTAAACCACTTATGTTCCAAAGCTTTATCAGGTTCCATGATTTTTGTTTCTGCAGGATCAATTAATACGAGGAAGTCAAAAGCTATCCAGTGATATGGTTCTCCATCAATCTCTCGAAATACTTCACGATGCCCAAGTAAACTAATCTCTTTAGCTTCAGCGCCACACTCTTCTTTAATTTCTCTTCGAATACCGTCTTCTAATGACTCGTGCGACTTAAGTCCACCAGAGCCAACCGGACTCCAAGTTAGTTGCTCGTCACGACAATTTTCACTTCGAAGTTCCAGAAGATAGTTTCCATGTCCATCATGACAAATAGCTACAACTGATATACCTGTAAAATCAAAACCTTTTCGCATATCAAAATCCTAGCACAGAATTACAAATCTTCCTCAGGATAGAAACGGAATGAAGTACGAGGAACAACAAAGCCGCGGAGGAAGCGGTACTTGACGTACCGTGACCGACGCGGCTGCAGTTGTGACAAAGTAATTCGTCCGTTTATATTCTGAGGTCTTCGATGGCCTGATCGAGGGATTTCGTCTCCGCCACCGGATTATCTTCGCGCATCGCTTCTGCCATTTCGCGACTCATTCCCTTCCCTCCTTCTGGTTCGTTAATCTTGAGATTGACTCGAGCATCATGCTTCATCCCTACTACACGGAGAAGTGTTCGGATTGCCTTTGCGGTGTTACCTGAACGACCGATAATCTTTCCCATGTCGTCAGCGTGCACATCAAGAGTGAGGAGAACCCCCATTTCGTCAACAGTTCGGTTGATAGTTACTGCGTCCGGGTGATCGACGAGAGACTTTACTAAGCTCTCGAGAAATTGCTTATCTTCATGCATATCCATATCATCTATATCTTATCTATAACTGTAAGCAGTCGTCAGTACGACAACGGTGCTCTTACGTAAAAGCATACGAGAGTAGCCCGCAATGGTCAACGTCCTTTAGTGAATTACGACTAGTCGTCTTCGGCGTCTGTTTGCGCTTCAGTCTTTGTATCAGCTTCAGCTTCTGCGGCTTCTTCAGTGACCGGAGCTGTCTCAGTGTGATCAGTTGGTGCTTCCGCATCTGCTACTACTTCAACCACAGGTTCTGCTGCCGCTGCAGCAGCGGCAGCTTCTGCATCAGCCTTTGCCTTGGCTTCAGCTTCTGCCTTGGCTGCAGCTGCTTCAGCTTCTGCTTTAATCTTAGCTTCGTCGATAATTGGTGATTTCTTTGGAAGAACGTTCTTCTTCTTTCCTTCAATCACCTTCTGCCCAACCAAGATGTTGTGAACCGTATCTGAAGGTTGAACTCCTTTTGCGAGCCATTCTTTTGCCTTAGCAGCATCAATCTGCACATGGTTCATTTTAGGATTATAAGAACCGAGACGATCAATATGACGATCGCTCTTTGGGCCAGTTCGCTTGTCAGTTACCACAATTCGGAATGACGGATCATTCTTGCGGCCAACTCGTTGTAAACGCATCATTAACATATAGTGGCGCTAGCATAGCAAATAAAATAAATACGTCAATAGGTGCCTTGGAAATACATAAAAAAGATGGGTCACCGGCATAATCTCATACCAGTGACCCAAGTCTGTGCTCATACCCGATACGGGACCGTATCGGGGGGGGTGAAACTATACCAGCTGGATTCCTAGCCAGCAAGTGCTATACTGCCCTCAATGAATAAAACCTTTGAAGGACCGGTAATGGTCCGTGGGAAAGGTGTCGGATTTGTCGCCCACCCAGATTTTACTGAAGATATCGTCATTGAACGTGAAGCGTTAGATTTTGCACTTGATGGTGACCTCGTTGAAGTTGAGCTTAAGAAGAAGGTTCCCGGCAAACGCCAAGAAGGTAGGGTTGTTCGGGTTGTGAAGCCAGCTCACCGAGAACTGATTGGAACCGTCAAAGAACGAACTGAAAATGGCCAACTGGTCAAATATGTTCAACCTGACAATACCAGAATCCATATCCGACCCCTACTCCCAAATGCCACAGCCAATGATCTGGGTATGAAAGTAGTTGTTGAGATTCAAAAATGGTCTAATCCGCTCCTTGATCCATTAGCCTCTATAACCGAAATCATCGGTCGAGCTGGTGATCATGAAACGGAGATGCAAGCGATTATTCGTTCAGGTGGATTTTCAAAAGCCTTTCCAGAATCAGTCCAGCAAGCTGCCCATACCCTCTACGAAACAAAAGAGCAGATTTTTGCCGATGCTCTCAAAGATCCAAAGCGAAAGGATTTTCGTGGTATCACCACCATGACCATCGACCCCCATGATGCCAAAGACTTTGACGACGCTCTATCATGCAGGACTCTTCCCAATGGAAATATCGAAGTCGGTATCCACATTGCTGACGTCTCACATTACGTACGCGAAGGTGAACCCCTCGATCAAGAAGCTAAGGAGCGAGGGACATCAGTCTATCTTGTAGACCGAGTGATTCCGATGCTTCCGGAAGTACTCTCAAATGATCTCTGTTCATTACGTCCCAACGAAGATAGATTAGCCTTTTCAGCAGTATTTGAACTTGACCATGATGCTCACATCAAAAGTGAATGGTACGGCCAGACCGTGATTCACTCCGACAAACGCTTTTCGTATGAAGAAGCACAAACCATACTTGATACCCAATCAGGACCATTCCTCGATGAGCTCAACATTATGATGAAACTTGGGCGCATTCTCCGTCGCAAGCGACACAGCAATGGTGCCATTGCCTTTGAGCAACCAGAGGTTAAGTTTGAACTCGATGAACGCGGGGCACCAATTAAAGCTTATGCCAAAGTCCGCACCGAGACGATGCTCATGATTGAGGACTTCATGCTTCTTGCAAACCGTGAA
>JAIYEC010000037.1 GCA_027487145.1 bacterium
ACTACTTCATCGATCTTCCGGGATATGGATATGCCAAAGTTGGCGGTCAAGCACTAGAAAAGCTAAACAAACTAATTGTCTGGTACTTACTTGAATCTAAGCATATGCCCAGAGTGGTCCTACTCATAGACGCTAATGTCGGCCCAACCAAAGACGACCTCGCTACCCTCAAAGAACTCGAGCGAACCGGAAAAGATATTATTGTAGTTGCCAATAAAGTAGATAAGATTAAAAAATCACACTACCTCACTCATATGCGTAAACTGCAAGAAAAAATTCAGGGTCATAAGCTATTTCCTTATTCTTCAGTGACCAAAGTCGGTGTAGATGAGCTCCGAAGTGAACTTTTGAGCTAATAAGTTGTTCCCGGGCCGAGGGCTTGCGCTTTTTTATATATGTGTTAATCTATCGCGCTGGCCGATTTCCGACCAGTAACCAAACTTGAAGAAAAAGAGGATCTTCCATGAAGCATTTCCAGATTGGTCACCACAAGGCAGCAGTCAGCAGCATTGCCGTCATCGCAGTTTCGCTCAGCCTCGCCGCCACGGCAGCCGGGCAGGGCACGACGGCCATCATGATGCAGCCGGCCGACGATCAGTCGTTCAGCAAGCTGTACAGCGATGCGATCGACAACATCGGGCAGGCGCGCCAGACCGTCGAGCAGCTTTTCACCGATTTCCGCAACAACGGCGGGGCGACCGAGGCCAAGGACTTCGACCACGTTCTCGGTGAACTGATCAGTGCCGGATACATGCGCGCCGACTCGACGGCCATCAATATCGTGACGCAGAAGGGTCTCGATGCGGCCTTCAGCCGGCTCGACGCGCTCGCCGATGCGGCCGTCGACAAGTTGACGTGGGCGCGCGACAATATCTTGCCCAACGGCACCGACGCCTACCTCGGCTATACGGCGCCGGCCCAGGCAGCTGTCGACGACATGATGAAGTTCGCGCGCGATCTGCACCTGGTGATTTCCGCCACCTGGCGCGATCTCAACCAGCAGGAATCGATCGTCGTGACCGACATCGAACAGCCGGCCGACACGAGCGAACTCGTCGCGGCCTAGGCCACGACACCGCAGGACAGGTATCCTGCGTAATTGTTCCAACCCGGGGATCCGGGACCCACAATCTTCTTTATGAAGTGCGTGGGTCCCGGCCCTTTTTTGTTATACTAAGACGTATTATTTACAATCTTATGAATACCTTTCACACTAAAACTAAAATTGTAGCGACTATTGGACCAACCTCAGCCAACCCAAAGACTCTTACCAAAATGCTTGAAAATGGCTTAACTGTCGCTCGTATCAATATGAGTCACGGTGACCATGAGGTTCACAAAAACTCTATCGCGCTCGCCCGAGCAGCCGCCAAGAAAGCGAAGCGACCACTAGCAATCTTGCAAGATCTTTCGGGACCAAAAATTCGGATTGGTGATTTTGATACTGAAGATGTTACCTTGGTAAATGGCCACACACTTATTCTCACTACCGAGAAATGTGTCGGCACCGTAGAGCGCGTCCATCTCAACTATCCCAAACTCGTGAAAGAAGTAGCGGTTGGAATGAATATCTATCTCAACGATGGAAAGCAAAAACTTGAAGTAATCAAAATCACCGACACCGAGATTCACACCAAGATTATTTCAGGCGGGACCATCAAAGGTCGTCGCGGAGTTAATGTACCGGACGCAGATCTTTCTATCTCGTCTTTGACCGCTAAAGATAAAAAAGATCTCGTGTTTGGAATTGAGCAGAATGTTGACTTCATGACACTGTCATTTGTGCGCACAGCGGCTGACATTAGACTACTGCGAAAGCTTCTGGGAGGAAGAGATATCGCTATTGTGGCGAAAATTGAAACTAAATCAGCGATCGAGAACCTTGAAGAAATCGTCGATGAAGCTGATGTCATTATGGTAGCCCGTGGAGATCTTGCAATTGAAATGCCACTTGAAACGGTACCACTCCTCCAAAAGAAAATCATCCGCCTCGCTAACCGTAAAGGTAAGCCAGTAATCACCGCGACCCAGATGTTGGATTCAATGAAGGCAGCTACCACTCCAACCCGAGCTGAAGTGGCTGATATCGCAAACGCAATCTTAGACGGAACTGACGCCATCATGCTCTCCGACGAAACCACTATCGGTATTCATCCAGAATTAGCTGTCGCGACTATGTCGAAGGTGGCGCATGAAATTGAAAACGATCCATACTTTATACAACAGCAAGCAGACTGGAACTTCCCCGCCACCAATGTGTACGATGGAGTGAGTCGGTCTATTGCGCGTAATGTTATTCCCTCAAACGCCAAAGCAATTGTGGCCTTGTCTGAAAGTGGCTACACTGGCCGCATGGTCGCTCGCTACCGGCCACACGTTCCGATTTTGGTCCTTACACCACGTGAGACGACCTATCACCAAATGCTCGTGGTCTACGGCTGTGAACCAACCCTTATCAAAGGAGCCAAGACCCTGCAAGACGCTCAAGCGGCGGCCAAAAAGGCTGTCTTAGCTCGCGGTATAGCAAAAGGTGAACACTACATTATGGGTGCTGGAATTCCGTTTGGTTCATCGGGGGCGACCAATATGATGATTGTTGAGACTGCCTAAAGACAAAAAGATAATTTTAGCTATACTCAATCTATGAAAAAATATCGTACATTAGTTGCAATCGTGTTTATAGCAGTGGTATCACTAGGCTACTATACGTTTGCGTATACAGATGCATTTACGTGGCTATCTCACGACAAGCAAACCACTGCACATGACGAACACATGGATCATAGCGATGATATGATGGCTTCATCAACGAATGGTATCAGTGAACGTCAATTTATTGAGCACATGATTCCACATCATCAAGAAGCAATCGACACAGCAACCGCCGTGTTAGCACGAGGTGAACATGAAGAGGTAAAGGCTCTTGCAGAAGGAATTATCCGGTCACAAGAAAAAGAAGTAACAGACATGAAAGTATGGTACAAAAACTGGTATGGAACTGAATATAAAGATAATGGATCATATGAACCAATGATGCGCGATCT
>JAIYEC010000013.1 GCA_027487145.1 bacterium
GCTGAAGAAGCCAGTATGAAAGACTACCCATACAAAAAAGCCAGCCAAGCACTGCGCAATTTTAAAGACGGTGAGATTGAGTCACTTTCGCGTTCGCTACTTGAGCTTTACCATGACGGTCACCAGGGTAAGCGAGAGATGGAGGTGGCGTTTGAGGAGTGGGTGTTGGGGGTTTAGGGTATCAGGATGAAAAAGAGAGAAATATCAAGAATATATCTTTCTTCTTACAGAAGGAAAAAAACGAAAAAATTTTTAAACATTGTCGCTCTTTATAAAGAAGGTAAATTACTTGAGTTTAAATTCACTTTTGAGGGCCTTCCTAAAGAAGGTTTTTGGTCTTTGGTTAAAGATACAGTTGTTGATTCAACTGCCGGTGTTCTTAAGTCTGGCAACACTTACAAATTGGAAAAAGGAATTGAGATTGGATATCACGCCGATGGCAATATAATGTATAAATCTGGTACAAACTTCAAACCAAAGAAGAATTTAGCTTTCGATAAGTTAACTGAGAAGCCAAATAAATTCATGACAATCTTAGGTTTCACTCTCAGTTCTTTAATTCCTGAAACGAACGAAAAGAAAGAAAATAAGGCAGTTTTAGAGTTAGATTATTCAAGTCACGATAAAATATCTTGCATATTTTTTATAAGTAAAGGAAAAAATAATTATAATTTTGAACCAGACAAAGTTAAGTCTTTTACAAAACCTTCGACAATAAATTTGCATGATGATAGCTCTGATACGTCGTTTCACTTATTTTTTCACAGTACAGACTCTAGTCATTTAGGCGTAATAATTGAACAAGAAAGAACTTTTTTCAGAAGAATATATTATTACATTCTTAGTCATTTTTATTCACTTAAAAAATGAAGAAGAATAAACTCGTCCTCACAAGTCACTAATTATTTTGCTCCAAGAATTCGCAAACTAATAAGTGCTCGCGAGCACGGCTCAGCTGTTCACAGGCTCACATGCTTTCGCCTCGGACAGTCGCCGCAAGCAAAGCAGTTTGCTTGCTAAACAAAAACACCTTGGTTTTGAAACCAAGGTGTTTTTGTTTGCGACTGTCCGCCCTCCAGGGCTCGAACCTGGGACCATCTCCTTAAAAGGGAGCCGCTCTACCGACTGAGCTAAGGGCGGAAATATTCTTCTGTAATTTATATCGACCCATCTTCTTAATCAAGGGTTGGGAAGCATGGGGTGCTTCCCAAGCTACCGACTGAGCTAAGGGCGGATATTTATATTGTGTACCGTTCCTTAATTAAGGGGTGAATAGTGTGGGACACTGTTCACGCTACCCTGATTAAGGACGGATATGTTTCTTACTTCTTCTGAAGTGGCAAAACTATACCATTTTGGTCTTGAAAATCAAATGGAGTATTAAAAAGGGCCTACTAGTGAAATCACGTTCGGCCACTCTCCTTAGACACTCTTTCGAAAAATAAACTCTACGTCCGCTGCTCTCATTTCTGCAACCGGATCTTCGATGAACTCTATTTCAAGCGGACCAATCTCCCTATCAGTGATTACTTCACGATGACCCAGACCCTCGCACCACCAGAAGTCAGAGGCGCTGAAGCTATGCAAGTAGCCACCGTTTTCATAGAGGCGCTTAAGGCTGTCTTCCAGGTCTGTTGGACCTGTTACCAAGACTTCCACTTTAGTCCCGTACAAATCGACGCCCATCGAATAGCCAGGGAGTTCACGATAAAGGTAAGCAAGTGCAATCCAGCGGTGCGAAGTCGCATGAAACGAATGTTTATCAAAGGTGATGATATGTTCTCCGGACACATCCTTACCCCGAATGTTTCTCTTTGGAATAACTTTTCTGATTCGGTAGTTTGGCGAACCATGAAAAACAATTGACATAACTGCCCTCCGTGTACAATGCTGTGTGTAAGTCTAGACATTTTAGACATCCTGTCAATCTACAAAAATATTTGGTACGCTAGCTTCGTGAAATACATTATTCTCGAAGATATAAGAAGTGCATACAACGTCGGGGCGATTTTTCGTACCGCTGATGCTTCTGGTGTGGCTAAGATATTTTTGGTTGGGTATACACCGACGCCAATCGATAGATTTGGTCGTCCGCAAGCCGAGATAAAAAAGACGTCGCTCGGTGCAAGTAAGACGATGGCTTGGGAGCAGGTGGCGACCACAAAAGAAGTGATTGAGCGTCTACAGGCTGAAGGTGTGACTGTTGCTGCCGTTGAACTTGCACCAGGCAGTATCTCACTCAAGGACTTTAATGAACCTGATCAGGTTGCGTATATTGTTGGAAATGAAGTTGAGGGAGTTTCAAAAGAAGCCTTGGAGCTGGCGGATGTGATTGTAGAGCTACCTATGTTGGGTCGAAAAGAATCGCTCAATGTGTCGGTGACAGCGGGGATTGTGTTGTATCACGGTATTACATAAAAAAGCCGGAGCGACTGCTCCGGCTTTTTTTATTTCAATTCTGCAAGGAGTTCTTGTACTACGTCTGCATCACTCCATGGTGTCTTTTTGCCACCTGCTTCCATAATGTATGGGTCAGTACCTTTACCAGAAACAAGGACGTAGCCACCCTCTGGAGCGAGTTCGATAGCTTTTCTAATTGCTTCCTTTCGGTCCATGATGATGGTGAGCTTCTCTGTGTTTGAGAGACCGCGCACCATATCGTTGATAATTTCTTTTGGATCTTCATCGTACGGATCTTCATTGGTAAGGATGATATGGTCGCAGAACTTTTCTGCCACTGCTGCCATCTCAGGTCGCTTCCAGGTGTCGCGCCCGCCGCCGGTGTTGCCAAGGACACATACTTTTGGTTTGTCAGGAAATGCTTCATACAATTTTTCTAGTGAGTCTACCGTATGAGCGTAGTCAACCACAGCCGTCACGTGTTTCTTTGCGTCTTTACTACTCTCAAATTGTTCTACCCGGCCTTTGATAGGGGGCATAGTCCGAAGCGCTTCGGCGGCTGTCTCAAGCGAAACGCCAAATACTTGTGCGACCTTAATTGCTGCAAGGGCGTTGTAGACATTAAAGAGACCAACAATTGGCACTCTCACGGTTACGCCATCAATCACAAAACTAATACTGTCTTTATGGAGTGTGTGAAGAGAGAGGTTGGCGAGTCCATATGGAACTGGCTTATCAACTCCGACGTTAAGGAAATCGTCCCCGTGCGGATCGTCAACGTTCGCAACAATCACCCGTGGTCGTTTTGGTGAAGCGGCTACCGCTTTAGCGATTGAGAGCTTACAGTTTTTGTAGTTTTCAAATGAGCCATGTGACTCAATGTGTTCAGGGGAGAGATTGGTGAACACGAGAGCGTTATAGTCGATGTACAAGTGACGGAATTGTTTGGCTCCTTCAGATGACATCTCAATCACTGCGTGGGTGCACCCGGCATCAACCGCTTGGCGCAAAAACTTCTGTACAAAGAAGCGACCAGGGGTAGTCATTTTAAACATGTTCCGCTCAGTTTTGTCACCAATCACAAATTGAATAGTCGAAAGAGAGGCAACCTTCTTTCCACTCCCACGGAGAATTTGAGCAATCAGCTCGGTGGTGCTCGATTTTCCCTTGGTTCCAGTCACAGCAATAACAACCAACTTCCGTGATGGGTGTTTGTATTTGACCGATCCATACCACGATAGAGTATGGTGGTAATACGGTTGCAGGGCTTTAAAGATAAAGTCGGGTAAGTAGCGTTTGATGATGTTTCGTACGGTGTCCATCCATCTATTATATGACGGACAGCTGGTACTCAAAACTAGGCACGGGGAAGCTTATGTCATCTGCTTGAGAGCTTGTTTAATAAGATCATTCGCTGTTTCACCAGAGAGCTCTTTTACTGCATTGCGGGCTGAGGTGAGGTCATAGCCAAGTGAAACAAGCGCATCGATAGCGTCAGTCTGAGCATCAGTGAGACCAGTCATAGTACCGATATCAGTTGCAAAAGCCATTCCCTCTACCTTGTCATGGAGGAACTGTACAATGTTTTCACACGTTTTCTTTCCGATTCCTGAAAGTTTATGAAGGTAGGCAGCGTCTTTTTTTCCGATAGCTTCAAGCAACAGAGTAGGGCTGGCTTGGTTCATTACTTGAAGGGCAGACTTAGGACCAATCTTTGGTACGAGCATAAGGAGCTCGAAGATATCGAGTTCAGACACGGTGGTGAAACCGTATAAGTCTAACGCAGTTTCCCGGACGGCCAGGTGTGTGTGGAGGGTGACTTGGTCACCAGTGCGAAACATCGTTCCTTTGGTATTGGTGCCGACGAGGTACCCAACACCACCAACTAAAACAGTGACATACCCGTCTGCCACCGCAACCACTTCTCCTACAATCATTCGAATCATAGCGCTATTGTACAAGGCTCACCATGAATGTGCGAATACTTGCCATTTTTAGGGACTTGGGGTACAGTATGCCCACTTCAAATTTAAATTATATGCCAATTACTAAAGGAGCAGAAAAAGCATTACGTGGTTCTAAGCGAAAGCAGGTATTCAACCTCCGTCGCAAAGTAGCCATGAAAGATGTGACTAAAGATATCACGAAGGCTGTTGCAGCTGGTGATGTTGCTAAGGCTAAGGAACTTCTTCCAAAAGCTTACAAGGCAATTGATAAGGCAGCGAAGCGTGGCGTCATCAAGGACAACACCGCTGACCGCAAGAAGGCTCGCCTCAGCGCTCGCATCAAGAAATCAGACGTAAAGAAATAAAAAATGCCCGCATACGGGCATTTTTTATTTCTCAAATAGATTTGTGAGAGGATGTTTCTTTTTCAGGGCTACGGACACCGCGTATCCGGCTGCGACCATTGTAGAAATTTGCGTACCACCACCGTTAATTCGAAAACCGTTTGCTATTTTTTTTACCACCGGAATATCTTTTTTGCTTAAGGCATAGGCAGCACTCCAAGAATGGGTAAACGGTAAGGCGGCCGAAAAATGTTTTTTGGTGAATTGGGTAATTTCTTTAATGTGTGGCCGGTAGGGGTTGGGTATCTTGTTTGTTGTGAGAAGCACATCACCAAAGCCAAAGAGGATTCTTCTGTCAGCAGTCACTTTTCCATACATAAAAGACGAATTGTAATCATCCAAAAACATTACTTTATCTGTTAAACCAATAGTTTTTATTTCAGATTTGGTAAGTTTCCTGGTGACACAAATACTCGTAATATATTTTTTAATATCACTAGCTGTATCGGCAGTGCCAAGACATGAGAATGCTTGATCAAATGTAATGGTGCCTTTGGTGGTGGTGGCTACATGCTTTTTGATATGAAGCATTGGCGTCTCTTCATAAATTCGAACACCTCGTTTTTTAAGTGCTTTGGCAAATCCTCGGGCAAACGCAAGCGGGTTAAGGGAAATTTCATTATTTACTTTTTCTGCATAGAGGTAACCTCCAGCTTGAAGAGCTTTTGGTAACGTATTCTTTGGTAAGGGATTTTCTTGTAGTCCCATTATTTGGCGTGCCGTAGCATCTTTCATAATTTTCTGGACTTCAGCTTTTGTATCAGCTAGTTCAAGCAGATATTCACCTGTATAATCACAGGAAATTCTCTCTTTTTTAATTATGTCCTGAATAAGAGAAAGAGTATTTAGTTGAGATTGTAAGTATAAACGTGCAATCCTCGGTCCGTACTTTTTTGTATACTCTGCCCACCGCGCTTGTTCTGGTTCGTACACTAACATGCCAGCAGAATGACCCGTCGAGCCAGATCCAATAGTATCTTTTTCAATAACAACGATATCTGTCTCGCCTGCTTCAAGGAGGTAATAGGCGACAGATAGTCCAGCAATACCGCCACCCACGATTAACCATGTACAAGAGATGTCAGTTGTTAAGGTCGGAAAGGCGGTCTTTTTAAGGTCTCCCCACAGAAAGGATTCAGTCTTCATGAGCTTAGTATAACAATCATGATTTGAAAGAGAATAAGATATTCTACGTAGTGAAGTGTACTTAATAAGTAAGCAATCATTCGTATGAAGACAGATGACCAGTTAAAGCGTGAAAATCCAGAGCTATACAGAATAGCTCGTGAAGGCGGTACTGAGCGTCCAGGCTCAAGCGAGCTTCTTCATATTGATGATGAGGGTATGTTCCACTGTGCTGTTTGTGACGCAGTCCTCTTTGATTCCGATACAAAATTTGACTCAGGTTCGGGCTGGCCCTCATTTACTGATCCGGTCGATAAGAAAGCGGTATTGCTTATTCATGACACGAGTCATGGTATGCGTCGGACAGAGGTGCGCTGTGCAAACTGTAATGCCCACTTAGGGCACGTGTTTCCTGACGGACCAAAACGTGAGGGAGAAGGAGAGCGAGACTTTGGTCGACATGATCGCTATTGCATTAATGGTGTCTCACTTGAAATGCGTAATAAGTAAATATGACTGATAATTATAAAAAAATCGTCTTAGCCGGAGGTTGTTTCTGGGTGAGAAATGGGATGGGACCCATTTTGCAAGACCCTGCCAGCTCTTTTGTGAACGCGGTGAAGCAAAAGAGCGACAGGGTGTACCGCTCCCGTAGGGAGAAGGAGGATAATCTTATTTGTTATGTATAAAAAAATTGTAGTTGCGGGCGGATGTTTCTGGGGGTTAGAAGACCTCCTTCGCACTCAACTAGGAGTCATCGATACTGAAGCCGGGTATACTGGCGGTCGTAACGAAAATCCTACCTATGAGTCTCATCTCGGACACGCTGAGGCAGTAGAGATTACCTATGATCCAAACGTAACGAGTTACAAAAAATTGCTCGATTTCTTTTTCCAGATTCATAATCCAACGACTCTTAATCAGCAGGGAAATGATAGAGGGACGTCATACCGATCAGCCATTTTCTTTGCAACGGATGAAGAAAAAGAGATTGCACAAGAGATGATTGAGATTGTGAATGAATCAGAACGATGGGCTGACCCTGTCGTAACAACTCTTGAGCCACTGACCCGATTTTGGCCAGCTGAAGAGTATCACCAAGATTATCTCGTAAAGCATCCGGGTGGGTACACCTGTCATGCTATCTACTTCGATAGTTATCTCAAGTAATAAAATACCGCCCAGTAGGCGGTATTTTCATGTGCGCTTATTTTAATGATGATTGTCTGGGGTAAAGACAAAAAGGTATAATGGCAGAAATATGTATAAACAAATACTCATTGGCATTTCATTACTTCTTTTAGCTATTGCTACTGCTTGGTTACTGGTGAGACCGGAGGTGCATGAATCAGTAGGCGATGTGGTGGCTCCGCCTGTGATATCACCAACTCCAATTGCCTTTGTTTCTCAGGAGAGCGGTGAGTCGATTTTTGTGACATTTGGTACGAGTACAGCACTCCTCAATGGAATTGGCTACAGCAATGTTTTGTTACAACAAGTTGAAGCAGCCTCTGGAGCAAAATATGAAAGTGAAGAAGAAAATCTCACCGTCTGGAATAAAGATACTGAAGTCACCGTCACCAGGGGAAGGAAGGTGCTTTTTACTGGAGTGTCACAGGACTCCCAACCAGTGCCTGTTGAAGAAACATCGTCAACCTCTGCGACCACAACTGTTGCTGCAAGCGTAGAAGGTTCTTGGCTCTGGGTCGAAACTAGTAAAGGAGACCAGACCATCATCCCAAAAGAAGCGGGAGCATTTTCCGTTACGTTTTCAGCCGGATCACTTAGTGGGACAACAGACTGTAATGATTTTTCTGGTACGTATACCGTAACCTCAAATACAATAACGATTGGAGCTGTGGCCATGTCAAAGAAATTTTGTGAAGATTCACAAGAAATGGAGTTCACGCAACAATTCATTGGCAGCCTCACGGTCAGTCAGGTTGGAGATGCTCTCACACTCACTCATAGTGATGGAACAATCAGTCGGTATATCGCCAAATAGAGATTAGTTTTCCTCTGGTAACGTATCACCGTGTGAGGTACTCTATGTAGATATGAAGCGGTTATTTCAAATTATTACTCTTGAATCAGCAGCGGTATCAGCTCACCGAAAGCGGCAGTTTGCACTATCAATATCACTCTTGCTAGCTCTCTTCATCTTTAGGGTGTTTAGTGGAGCAGTTCTTGGCAGTGTGCCATATGCCACACATGTGTTTGCTGTGATGGTGTATACACTCATCACAAACATAAGTGTTAATATTTTACGTATTTTCATTGTATCAGGACATCGAAAGCGACGTAATATTTCTTCAGAAGAGCACGATAATTTCACCGTTGGAGTCAATGCTATCGTGAACGCGACGACAGTTTTGGCAACGGTAGTATTTATTTTCTTTGTTTTTGATATTGAAATAAGAAGTTTCCTTAGCTCAATTGCACTTTTTGCTGTTGCCCTGACACTTATTTTTCAAGACTTCATCAAGAATTTTTTATTTGGGTTTGCCATCATGTTCTCTCGTGATTATGAAATTGGTGAGTACATTCAAATTGGCACCATGCCCAAAGGAGTAATCCGTAACGTTACATTTTCTACTGTGCAGTTGAAGACAGAAGCTGGTGATATCCTCTATATTCCAAACTCTGTCGTGAGAGCACATGAAGTTACTAATTTCAGCAAGTTAAAGCCAAAGCGAATTAATGTAGAATTTAGACTCCTACGAACCCAACTAGGTTCCATTGATATCTTTGGGCAGCAACTTTTTTCTCATCTTGATAAGAAATATCCCGGTACGTTTGAAATCGAAAAGTGTCATGTCCATGTCAAAGAAAGCACAAAAGATGAAATTCTCTTTGTTCTTGAAGCGTCAACTAAAAAGGCTAGTCTCAAATTAAAAGAGCAAGTGAATCATAGTGTACAGAAATTTGCGGTTGAATATAAAGGTAGTTAGGAGGTTCGAGTGAAGTTCAGAGGTATTTGTTATACTTAACATATATGGAAAAGAAGCCTCAGAACACTGAAAGCACAAATACTTCATTAGATAGCATTGAAATCAACGAAGAAGTAAATGATACTGAGCTTGTAATCAGTAGGCTTAAGCATCCTGTCATCAGAAGGCAAGTAATTGATACTTTATTCAAGATTAGAAGCGAAGAGCAGGCAATCATTCAGCAGGATAGCTGGGAACCTTTTTCATTTGATGATTCAGACAGCGCTTCACAATTTGATTTTATGAAAGGGGAAAAGAGTGGAAAAATTTTAAGCGTTTCATATCTTCAAGAAGTTTTGGCGCAGTCCGCTTTAACTAGAGATGAGGTTGAAGAATGGTACGAAGATACACTACAAGAAATAGAGTCTGTAACAAATATAGATTTTAAAAATGAAATGCCTAATCGTGGAGTTATGCACCTGGGTTGGATACAGCCGCAGAACAATCAAAAACCATCTACGAAGCAATGGTCAGCAATTGAGGCTCATGAAAAGGGACATTGCGTAAGAGAGTATGAGGCTCTAGATGAAATTTTTCAAAAAGGATTTGATATTTCAAAAGCTACTTTCACAGCAGAGGATTATGAGATATCGCAAAGGAGTGGTTCAGCAGGTGCTGAATCGGTTTCTTTTGAAGATAAAAAACACCTCTTCATGGAGAATCTTTTTTCTGCTTCTGAAATTGCAGAACGTATGTCTCAATTAAAGAACTACTTCGGATTCAGTGGTGATGAGATTTTTACTAAAGTCCACCTAGACTATGCTCGAGAACACTATCTGTGTGATACAGGTTTAGAAAATGGCATGCGTCAATTTTTTGAAGCCATCACTCCTGAAACCGAGAATGAATTTCTTCGAATCATTAATAACTTCGGGATTTAATTGTTAATAAAACTGTGCGCCGTAGCACACAGTTTTGTACTCGCGGAGGGAGAGAGATTCGAAGCTTACAGCTTCAGTACAGGTTGTCGATATTTTGGTCCAAGTATTCCCAAAATATCTGACTAACCTTTTCGAATCTACCTGACGCTTTTTTAAAAAAGCTAGGTCTCCCTCCGCAAACAAAAAAGGCGCCAAGGCGCTCTGTTTTGTACTCGCGGAGGGAGAGAGATTCGAACTCTCGGTCCGGTTTCCCAGACTCTTGTTTTCAAGACAAGCGCAATCGACCACTCTGCCATCCCTCCGTATGTGCGAACGTCTTGGTGGTCCAGGACGGTCGTTTGTGGCCAAGATAGTAACAGAAGTAATCAAAAATGTACACTGTCTTCGTGATACTATAAAACAAATGGAACCGGCCGTTCGTGGAATCTTTTGGGAGGCACCCCAACACCATCATGTCGAAAAGGGAAACGACTGGTTTTTAGCGTTGGCCGTCATTGTGATTGCGTGTGTTATTACAGCAGTTTTGCTTGATAACGTGATGTTTGCGCTCCTTCTAGGTTTGGCAGGGGGTGTACTTGGTATGTCGGCTGCCCAGCGACCGGCGATTGTGCCGTACGGAATTAGCGTGCGCGGGGTAAAGGTAGAGGATGAGCTATTTCCATATTCTACCCTCGATGCCTATCACATCGACGAGGAAGATCCGCGGGGACCACAGCTACTTATTAAGACACATCGCAAGTCCATTCCACTCCTTGTACTACCAATTCCTCCAGAACACATCGATGATATTGAAAGCATCTTAGAGCAACGTCTGCCTGAAGAGTTGATCCATGAGCCACTCTTTTTGAAAGTACTTGAATTATTTGGTTTCTAATGTATTATTTGGCGCACGAACGGGGCTCGTTCGCTCCAAGAAACAAATTCTCCCTCCAGTCGAATTTGTTGCGAGAGCCGCGTTCGGAATATAAATGAAAAGTTTTGTTGCTCTTGTAAGAAGATTTCCTCTCGTTTCACTTCGAGAAAACTTCTTTCGAGAGCTTCATTCAGAAGCCAAATAAAAGCTAGCGCTTTTGCTTAGTTCCTCATTCGCTCTCGTAGTTTAATGGATAAAATTTCGGTTTGCGGTACCGGAGCTCCAGGTTCGACTCCTGGCGAGAGCACATATAGTAAGGTCCC
>JAIYEC010000057.1 GCA_027487145.1 bacterium
CAAGATGCTGAGATCAGAAAACGAGAGGTGCAAAAGTCAGATCCGCAGTACGCAGACATTAAGCGGGCGCACGATACTAGCTTTGACCGAGCGTTTAAGGAACTCAGCCAAGTGTTGCAAGAATATGAAGAAAAAAATGCGGTAAAGATTAATGGTGTATACCTCACAGGCGGGGCTACGCTATTTCCTGGCATTGATACGGTCTTAAAGGATATTTTACATAAAGAAGTGTCGCATACTAATGCGTTTGCAAAAGTTTCATATCCAGCATTTATGCAAGATACCATTAAAGAAATCGCGCCGTCATTTACGGTGGCACTCGGGGCTGCTCTTCGGGCCTATGAATAAACTTTCCACAGCTACCATAAACCAATTATTTTAATGCACGTATAATGTATGTATGCCAAATACTCCTTCAAGTTCTTTCATTCCAAAACAAGGTCCGGCTAAGCGATCGCGACAGATTGTGTCGCGACAAGTACATGTGTTTACTGTACTTAGTTACGTGCTTTTTTTTGGCGCTTTAACTGCTTCAGCTGGAGTTTTTTTGTATAGCAAACACATCGATACACAATTAGAGAATGAGATAACAGCTTTAGACACTGCAATTGCAAACTTTAGTGATGAGAAAATGGAGCAAGTAAAAGGATTTAACACACGCTTGTTGCAAGCAAAGGATAGAATCAATAATAGTGTTTCAGCTGTCTCTATTTTTGAGTCTCTAGAAGCATCAACCGCTCAAGTTGTTTCTCTTGAATCGCTTACATTAAAACGGATAGAGGATGAGACATTTCTCCTTACTGCAAAAGTTAACACTGATGATTTTGATTCTGTTTTGTTCCAAAGAGGTCTGTATGAACGAAATTCAATGATTCAGTCGGTGGCATTTGAAGATGTTAGTCTTGGTACAACAGATAGTGAAGAAGGAGATACAGGGTCTGGAGTTTCATTTGAGGCAGAGCTTAAAGTTCCTTTGAGCGCAGTTCCGTATAAACCAGATGGAACACCAGTGCCACTAACTGACAATACTGTATTTGAGGTTGGTAGCACAACTACTCAAAACGCAAGTTCAACATCACAATTACCAAGTAATCAGACAGGAGTATGATGCCGACAGGACTTTTTTCTCAGATAGCGCTTATTATCCTCTCGGTAGGTATTATATTTACCTATATCACTCCTACTCTTGATGAGATTAAAAAAACCCAAGACACAATTACCGTATACAAAACAGAGAGAGAAAAAGTTTCTGATGTGAATCTCAAGCTTGATCAAATTGCTTCTAGGCTTAATAGCATCAATACAGATGATCAGAAAAAGTTACTAACCTACATGCCCGATAGTGTTGATACTGTCGCGGTACCACGAGATATCAAGGCAATCGCTGATAAAAATGGTCTTATTCTCAAGCAGATTAAGTATGTCGGACCACAAGAGGCGGCAGAACAGTCGACGTTTGTTGACCCCGGTATGATTGCTGCTCTACCTGCAGAATCTACCGATCCAGAAGCACATACATTCGCGGTAGAATTTGAAGCAGCCTACGAACAAATTAAGCAGTTCCTTGGTGATTTGGAACAAAATGGCTACCCCCTTGAAGTACACGATCTCGTGATTGAGCAGACAGAAGGAGGTTTCCTTTCAGTAAAAATGAAAGTGGTGACTTACGACAGAATTATTCCACCACCGCCAACAGATTCTAGTTTGGTAGTTCCAGAGACTCAAGTAACATCATAAGTATGGGAAATCTTTTCAAAAACATCACAATGGCTCTCGGTATCATAACTGTTGTCTTTGGTGGATATTATCTTTATATAGAACGTTCTAAAGCGTCCCTTGAGACTGCTAATGCAGAGCAAGTACTGCAAGAGAGGCTTGCTAACACGTCAGTATTCATTACATATAGCCAGGAGCTTAATAAAATCAACCTCGACCTTTCACTATTTGAAGATCAGCGATTCCGATCTTTGAGACTCTATACTGAACCAATCGAAGAACAAGCCACTGGTCGAAATAATCCTTTTAGTCAAGCAAATCAATAGTTTTCCTTATGGATCCGCTGCAAATACTTCGCGAGCGCGGACAAGTAGAGCCTTCTTTTATAGAGAAGGCATCTCAAATGATTCAAGAAACTGGCCGTTCTCATGAATCTGTTTTTCTTGAGCTCGGTATGTCCGCTGACGATGTCCGTAATTTTTTTGCCGATTACTATCAAGTGCCAGCTTTTACTATACCCGAGGCATTTACCATCAACCAAGATATCTTAAAGTACATTCCACAGGAATCAGCGGTTCACTACCGAACGATGCCGCTATTTGTTGAAGATGATGTTTTGGTGGTGGGAGCAAGTAACCCTGATGACTTACAGATGCGTGAAGCGCTTAATTTCATCAGTACTAAATTCAACAAACCATACCGGCTGGTATATATGCTTGATTCAGAGGTTACCAGAGCTCAGGCTTTTTATGCAAATCTCGTGGGGGATGTTGGGGTCGCGCTTGAGAATTTAGATAAGCTTGAGACAGAACTGGACGCAGAAATTGCTGCAACTGGAGACGGCGATGTAGCAAAGAAAGAAGGGGAGATGGACCATATCGAAGAGGATGCCCCAGTAACGAAGATTGTGGCGACTATTCTCCGGTATGCGGTTGATGGAAAAGCCTCTGACATCCATATTGAACCTGATCGAACAAAAGTTGGTGTACGGTTTCGAGTAGATGGCGAGTTGGTCAAGAGTTTGGAGCTTCCAAAAAATGTCAGTATGGCAGTGGTAGCGCGAGTAAAAATCTTGTCATCGATGAGACTTGACGAGCGTCGCCGTCCGCAAGACGGTCGCTTCTCAGCTAATTTCGATGACAGAAAAATTGATTTTCGTGTATCGGTGCTACCAACTAGTTTTGGTGAAAAGGTCGTAATGCGTATTCTTGATAATGATAAAGGAGTTAGAAACCTTGAAGAAACCGGCATCTCCAAAGAGCATCTCGCTGTGATTAGAAGATTGATTCATGAGCCATATGGAATCATTCTCATTTCTGGTCCAACTGGTTCTGGTAAATCGACTACATTATATGGAATGCTTGGTGAGGTTGATAAAGAATCACAAAATGTACTGTCATTAGAAGATCCAATTGAATATTCAATTGAAGGTGTGAGTCAGTCTCAAGTCAGACCAGAAATTGGCTATACCTTTGCAGCTGGATTGAGAGCCGCCTTGCGTCAAGACCCAGACATTATCATGGTGGGAGAGATTCGAGATAAAGAAACTGCTCAACTAGCCATTCAGGCTGCTCTTACTGGGCACTTGGTACTCTCTACCATTCACACCAATAACGCCATTGGAGTCATTCCACGTCTCATTGATATGGGAGTTGATCCATACCTGATTGCTCCAACTTTAAAGTTGGCGATTGCGCAACGTTTGGCTCGAAAGTTATTCAACAATGACGGAATTGAGGAGGAGGTGTCTGAAAGTATCAAGATGATGATAGATGAGACCTTTAAAACTCTCCCTGAAAAGTATCACGCACGAGTTCCAAAAGGCAATACCTTTATGCATCCAAAACCAAGTCCGCAATCAGCCACTGGTCTTAAAGGTCGGACTGCCGTGTCAGAAGTACTCGAAATCACTGATGAAATTCAGGAGCTCATTTTACGCAATGCGTCTGAAGATGAATTTTTTCAAGCGGCTCGCAAGAATGGCTTTGTGACCTTGTATGAAGATGCTGTTGTAAAGGCGCTCAATCATGAAATTCCATTTGAGGAAATGAATGTCTTTAGAAGCAAGGTGGGTACGTCATTTGAGGTGCCTGAAAAGCCTCCTGTCGATAACCAGCCTAAAAAGTTTACATTTGAAGATATAATAGATGGTAATGAAACTACTTCTAGTTGATGATGACGCATTCTTGCGAGACATGTATGGCATGAAGTTCTCTGAGTGTGGCCACGTTATCGATACAGCTGAAAATCCAACAGCAGCCCTAACAAAACTTTCCCAGGTAACTGATTTTGATGCCATTTTGCTTGATATGGTAATGCCCGGAATGACCGGGGTTGAAATGATTGAATCAATTAAAGCCCAGTTTCCTGGTCTTAAAACAAAATTTATTGTTCTTTCAAATCAAGGCCAATCCGAAGATATTGAAAGCGCAATGAAAGCTGGCGCTTTGGGATATATCATTAAAGCGGAATCCATCCCTAGTGACGTAGTTAAGAAAGTAGAAGAATTAGTTAAAAAATAACATATGTCAGTCGACTACAAACGAGAACTCCAAGCTCTCATTGAGCTAACAGTCAGTGAAAAAGCCTCTGACCTTCACTTTTCAGTTGGTGCACATCCTCTGATTAGAGTAACAAATTCGCTCATTCCGCTCGTTAAAAAACCAATTCTTACTGAAGCAGATATTAATGCCTTCGCTAAAATTCTCTTACGGGAAGATCAGTATGCTCGGTATTTAGAGTTTAATGAAATCGACTTCTCGTTTGAGAGTGCTGACGGTGTGCGATTCCGGGGTAACTCATTCTATCAGCGAGGTCGTATGGGCATTGCGCTCCGACTTATTCCAAATGTTATTCGAAACTTTGAAGAGTTGAATCTTCCACCGATTCTTGAGAGCTTTACTCAGCGACCACAGGGATTTTTCTTGTGCGTTGGTCCGGTAGGTCAAGGAAAGTCGACCACATTAGCTGCAATGATCAATATGATCAACAAGACTCGCTCAGAGCATATCGTTACTATCGAAGACCCAATTGAATATGTCTATCAAGAAGAAAAAGCACTGATTGATCAGCGAGAAGTAGGAATCGATACCAAAAGTTTTGAGGTTGCTCTTACGGCTGCGCTTCGACAAGACGTAGACGTTATTTTGGTTGGAGAAATGCGTAATACTGAAACAATTTCAGCGGCTGTAACAGCCGCCGAAACAGGTCACTTGGTCTACTCAACGCTTCACACAAACGATGCTGCCCAGACAATAAACCGGATCGTAGATTCGTTTCCAGCTGCTCAGCAGGCTCAGGTGCGAGTACAGTTAGCCAGCTCACTTATCGGTATTTTCTCGCAGCGACTCATTCCGCATATTTCCGGCGGACTAGTTCCAGCTTATGAACTACTCATTAACAATAATGCGGTAAGTAACCTCATTCGTGAAAATCGTATCCACGAAATCCCCTCAGTTATCGAGACTGGTCTTGAGCAAGGTATGATTGATATGAACCGATGTCTGGTTCGAATGGTTCAAAATGGTGATATCACTATTGAAAATGCATTTTCTCATTCAGTTAATCCAAAAGGGCTCGAACGTCTTCTTTAGAATATACCTATGTTATTTACGTACAAAGCAATCGATACAACAAATATCCAGCGTGAAGGAACGGTGGAGGCTCCGACAATTGACGCGGCGATTGGTGCTGTACAGAAAAGAGGGTACACAATTATTTCCATTGATGAAATAAATCCTAACCAAGGATTGGCTGGTTTAATGCAGATTAAGTTCTCATTTTTTCAATCGATATCTAATAAGGATATCGTCATCTTGTCACGACAGATTGCCACCTTGTTTCAGGCGCAAGTTTCACCGCTTCGAATCTTCAGATTACTATCTGCTGAAGTTGAGAACGATCAGCTTAGTCTTGTACTTAATCAAATTGTGGAAGACTTACAAGCAGGTAACTCAATCTCCAGGTCGCTTGCAGCGCACCCACATGTGTTCAGTGCATTTTATGTAAACCTGGTACGAGCTGGAGAAGAATCTGGTTCATTAGAAAAGTCATTTAATTACTTGGCTGATTATCTTGATAGACAATATGAAGTCGCCGCTAAAGCCCGCAACGCACTGGTATACCCGGCTTTTGTGGTGAGTATCTTCTTTGCTGTGATGGGTCTTATGCTTACCTTGGTTATTCCAAGTATTGCTAAGATTTTGACAGATGCTGGACAAGAACTTCCAATCTATACTCGAATCGTAATCGGTTTGTCTGACTTCATGGTTAATTACATTGGGGTTATTCTGGTGGTCTTTTCTTTCGGCGGTGCTGCCTTTTGGAAATTTTCTAAGACAAGTGTCGGAAAACGTGCAATTGATGAATTCATGATTTCTATTCCGTATGTTGGAGATTTACAACGAAAACTCGTATTGACTCGTATTTGTGACAACATGGCAACCATGCTCTCAAGCGGTGTTTCAATTGTACAGGCGATTGAGGTAACTGCAGATGTGGTAGATAATCTCGTTTATAAAGAGATATTACAATCAGTATTAATTGAAGTGAAAGGTGGTCGTTCATTTGCAGATGCGATGAGTGAATACTCGCACATTCCAAGTGTCCTCGCTCAGATGGCAAAAGTCGGTGAAGAGACTGGCAGTCTTGCAAACATTCTCACTACTCTTTCAAACTTCTATCGTCGAGAAGTAAATAACGCTGTCGATAGCCTTATTGGCTTGATTGAGCCGGCGATGATTGTAATGCTCGGTCTTGGTGTCGGTGTCCTCTTGGCTTCTGTGCTTCTTCCAATTTACAATCTTACTAGTTCTATCTAAATTTTATTCTTAAAGAGATTGTCCACATGACAGTAAGTACTTTTGTTTCAAGCGCGTATAATTAGTACAGCCTTACAACGTAGGCTCGGTCTTCAGCTACACAGCTGATAGCTGAAGAAACTGTAAAAATAAACTAAGTATTTAATTTTAAACATATGAAAACACAATCTCGAGGTTTCACCCTCATCGAACTCCTCGTCGTTATCGCTATCATCGGTATTCTTGCTTCAGTCGTACTGGCGAGCTTAAACTCTGCCCGATCAAAGGGTAGTG
>JAIYEC010000005.1 GCA_027487145.1 bacterium
CTGGTCGCCGAAATGATGTGGACCTGCGATATCTTGTCTACCAATGACTGGAATGATGTCACGAGCTTCAAGTTCGCAGGGGTCGAGGCAGCTTGCGAAAGAGTCGGGATGAATGACCTCAACTTCGGCGAACTGAAGAAATGCATCTCAGCCCTTGTCAAGGAGCAAACAATAAAGCTAG
The DNA here is from genome assembly GCA_027487145.1 of bacterium. Taxonomy (GTDB): domain Bacteria; phylum Patescibacteriota; class Minisyncoccia; order Phycocordibacterales; family UBA918; genus OLB19. Next base: position 182 of record JAIYEC010000005.1, read on the forward strand.
GTTTGTTTCGCTAACACACCACGCCGCGAAACGGAGAACACCCCGCTCTCGCACGACGGCGGGGTGTTTTCTTTTACAAAAAACTACCTGTATACAGGTAGTTTTAGACATATCTTTGTTAAGCTTCAACAGTTAACTGGGCTTTGAATAATAACAAATAGTTGACTTATTTACTCACTCGTGTTATTTTATAAGCACGCTTTTGTCACTTGTGTGGGGCCATTAGCTGCAGTCGTTACGCCATTTAGGCTTCCCTACTGATTTATATACCTGCACGCCCCGAGTCACTTGTGACTCACTAATCTAAATTTAATGCAAACAAATAATTCTAGACGTCCTTCAACCGGACGCCGTCCTTCTTCTGATTTTTCTCGTCGCCCTAGCTCAGCTGGTGCGGGCGGAGAACGCCGAAGCTTTAATCGTGATACTCAGGCTAGCACTGGCGGTGACCGTCGCCGTTTTGGTACCCGCCGTCCCTCAAGCAGCCGTAGTGGCGGTGGCGCGCGGCCATCAGGTGGTCGTGGTCGTAAGCAACCAAGCTTCGACCCATCTCAATACATCAACAAAAACCCAGTTAGCGCTACTCCAGAGGTAGCCTACCAGCCAAAGCACACCTTCCGAGATTTCAAGCTTGATAAACAAATTTCAGATAATGTTCTCGCGCTTGGTATTGAAAATCCATCACCAATCCAAGATCAAATCATTCCTCTTATTATTGAGGGAAAGGATGTAATTGGTCTTGCTGAAACAGGTACTGGAAAAACAGCTGCCTTTCTTCTTCCTCTCATCGACAAAACTATGCGTGAGAAGAATCAGGTAACACTTATCCTTACCCCAACTCGAGAGCTTGCGCTTCAAATTGAAGCAGAGTTTCGTAAATTTGGTGCTAATCTCAAGCAGTTCTCAACTACCTGTGTAGGTGGGACAAACATCAATCCTCAACTGCGGGCACTTCGCCGAAACAACCACTTCATCATTGGTACTCCAGGACGTATTCTTGACCTCATCGAGCGAAAGGCACTCCGACCAAACATCATCACGAACGTCGTACTTGATGAAGCTGATAGAATGCTCGATATGGGATTCATCCATGACATGCGAAAGATCTTGGCTGGTGTTTCAGCTAATCGTCAGACCCTCTTTTTCTCAGCTACGATGACAGATGAGGCTGAACGTCTTGTAAACGACTTCATGCGAAATCCAAAGACCATCTCAGTAAAAAAGAGTGACACGACGAAAAGTATCGCTCAAGACGTGGTACTCTTTGAACACACTCACAAATTTGACACCCTCCTTGCTCTTCTCTCAAAAGACGAGCTCAAGCGTGTCATCATCTTTGGTTCAATGAAGCATAGTGTTGAAAAACTATCTCAAGAACTTTACAAAAATGGCATCAAGGCTGAATCAATTCACGGCAACAAGAGTCACGGGCAACGTCAGCGTTCTCTTAACGCCTTCAAGAGTGGTCAGGCTCGTGTTCTCGTTGCAACTGATGTGGCAGCTCGTGGAATTCACGTCGATAATGTTACCCACGTTATCAACTACGATCTTCCGAACACCTTCGATGACTACGTACACCGCATTGGACGTACTGGTCGCGGAACCATGCGAGGTGAAGCACTTACCTTCGTACCAAGACACTAAGTATTATAAAAAGACCGCACTCATGAGTGCGGTCTTTTTATAATTCATCATATTCACGCACTTCATTGAGATCCAAGATGCCTTCTTCGTGTAACTGTTCTTGGATTTGAGCAGCTTTAAGAATTCCTTCTCGCGTAACACACAGTATATCATCGAGGGTCCCTTCTCGGCCGCTACTGACTAAGAACCACTTTACGCGAGCGTATTCTAGTTCACTGTAGAGAAGTTGTTTCTCCATACTCTTTAATAATACCGTGGTTTGAGAAGTTGTGAGCACCAGAGTGGTTATAACTTTATCCATATTTTAGGCCTCATGGTACCGTATAGACATGCAGCGACTTATATTTTCCCTCCTTATTTTGGTTACGCTTTTCTTTGGTTCAGAGTATTTCACACCACCCAAGACCCCTTCCAAGACCAGCCATGAACGAAAAGAGGTACTTGTACAGTCTGTTATTGATGGTGACACTATCATCATTGCAACCGAATCAGGAGACCAGAAAGTCCGCTTGATAGGTATAGACACCCCTGAAGTCGACCCCGCCCAAGGTGGACCTGAGTGTTACGCAAAAGAAGCAAGCGAGTACCTGAGAGGACTACTTCAAGACTCTCTTGTCTTACTCGAAGTAGATTCTTCTCAAGCTGACAGTGATACATACGGTCGACTGTTGCGATTTGTATTCCGAGCTGATGGAACCAACGTAAACAAACTTCTTGTTGAAAACGGGTACGCCACAGAGTTCACCTATGACACTCCGTATCAGTATCAATCAGAATTCATTGCAGCTCAAAGAACTGCCCAAGAACAAAAGCGAGGATTATGGTCTGCTTGCTCCGGCTACAAAAGATACTGAGTAAAAATGAGTATGCCCACTACCGCTGCTGCAACTGCAGAGATAAGAACCGCTCCAGCGGCTACATCTTTTGTATCCCTTGCATAGGGGTGATACTCCGGTGATGTGAGATTGATATCAATTTCAATCGCAGTGTTAAATGCTTCAGCTACTAAGACAAGTGCTCCAGCCAAAATTAAAAGAATCCAATCAATGTATGCTAACTGTAGGTACCACCCCAAGCCAATCGCTGCGAAAAATATCACCAGCTGAATCCAGGCGTTAGGCGTTGTCTTAACAAAGAGCCATAGTCCCCTCCCTGCATGCGCAAAACTTCGAGCTCTCTTAATCAGTGAAAGTTGCCTGGGTGTGACTGTAGCTCTGTGTTTCATACTATTTTTTCTTTGCCCGTGTTTTCTTGGTTGGAGGTTCTATTACCTGCTCAACTGTTTCGATTTGGCTTTGGATGTGACGCACTCGCGGAATAAGCACCCCAGCAATTCCCGAAATAACTGCAATGCCATAAAAACCAAAGCCGATGAGCATACCAACCGCTCCGGCAAACCAGAGACTAGCTGCCGTGGTGAGGTTACGTACACCTGTCCCCTCTTTTAAAATAAGTCCTGCTCCCAAGAATCCAATCCCCGACACAATCTGGGCAGCGATTCGTGACTCTGACTGTGGGTCAACGGTCATAGAGAGAAAGGTAAATATCATTGACCCCGTTATCACAAACATGTTGGTGCTGATTCCAGCATCTTTATGACGAAACTCTCGCTCAGCTCCCATGACATACCCAAGAAAGAGACTCAAGAGAAGCGCCTTAAGAAATACTATTGTGAGTGGATTAATGGGACCAAAAAAATCTACGATGTATGCAAGGTACGGTGCGACGTATTCCATATCTTTTAGTATAGCAACGTTCTCTGCATTTAATCTCACCACATGTGAAATAAAAATAGCGGGGTGTATTCTCCCGGCTATTTTTATTTCATCTTTTAAAACTCATCAAGAGCGTCATCGATGAGATCCCGCGCTTCATCAATTAAGTCTTCTGCTTCATCCTCATCATTATCGTCAAGCGCGTCTTCTGCATCATTGAGAAGATCTTCTGCTTCCTCGAGAAGATCTTCTGCGTCACCAGTATCTTCTCCGTCGTCTTCAGCAGCCTCAAAGTCATCCCACGCGTCATCAAGCTCATCAAAAGCATCATCGAGCTCATCTTCTACATCACTCCCACTTTCTCCAATTGCGTCTTCTGCATCATTTACCAAATCTTCAGCTTCTTCTGCTAAGTCGAGAGCATCTTCATAGTCTCCATCATCGTAGGCTGCAATTGCATCATCTAGTACATCATTAGCTTCATCAAGGATATCTTCTGCGTCACTGGTAGCTTCGCCATCCGCATCAGCCTCCTCGATTGCGTCTTCTACTTCATCAATTCTATCTTCTACTTCATCAATCAAATCCTGAGCTTCGCTTTTGTCACTAGAAGATCCAGCGTAGTCAGCGGCATCGTCAGCATTTTCTTCTGCTTCATCAAGGAGATCGAGAGCCTCACCATTATCACCATCTAAGAAAGCTCGGAGTGCATCATCATAGGCATCTTGGGCATCTTTGAGTGAATCCTCTGCATCATCTTTATCATCCCCCGCGTCCATGTCATTGACGTCATCTTCGATATCATCAATCATATCGAGTACTTCAGACAGACGATCTTTTACTTCATCGTCATCATTATTACTGCTTGAAGACTGATTATTCTTAAGTCTCGCCACTTCAGCCTTGAGGTCAGCAATCTGTTTCAGGAGAGAAACAGTGTCAGTGTTTCCAGTATTTGCTGGTGGTGTACTTGGGGTTGGTGTTGGTTTCGGTGTTGAAGTACCACCTCCTGCTATAAGCGTTGTATATTTTGCTCGAGACTTAGCTCCGAAATATCCGGTTGGAGGAGTGATCCCATTGGCGTTTTGCCACCGTATAAGTGCCTTTTGTGTTAAGGTTTTAAATTCGGTTGTTTCTTTTCCTTTCGAACCAACTCCTTCGGTCGCCACGGTATAGCCGCTGTTGTTAAGGTATTGTTGGAGACACCTCACATCTTCTCCGTTTGAGCCTAATTGTAAATCTTTGGTAAAAGTGCACGCTGCATGTGAGGTAGAAGGAAGTACCAAGAATAACCCGAGGACTGCCACACCAAGTAACATGCGCATATGTGATACTGCTGTGTTGTTCATATAACTACAGTATACCGTACTTACCTCAAAGTATGGTGTGAATTATTAGCCAACACCTAATAACCGCTTTGTTTCACTTTGAAAGGCTTCCATCTCTTCTTGTACTATTTCAGCAAAAAGCGGGTATGTCTCTAGAGCTTTTTCTAAGACGTCAGAATCCTCCTTATGGGTTTCAAGCCACGACTCAAAGGCTTGCTGTTCTTCAAGCGATAACGACACCATAAACTTGAGTACAGCACTCTCAATCACGACCGATCCAACCGACTCCAAGAACTCTTCTCGCTCCGCTACTGACATGTCTGCTAATCCAAGCATCGTAACGATGGTGTCTTCTTCGGTATTTACAGCTGAATTAAAAGTATCATTCATACTATGAAGCCTTAGGCTGATTTAACGAATTAATAAAGGCTGCCTCCGCCACATCACTAAACCTATCCTTAGGATTAATTACCATACCAGCTTCTTGCCACTGCTTCAGGGAATCTCTCCAGGCTAGATAATCTTTCATGTCTATTTGCTCGTCACCCAGTGCCTTAGCCAAGGTTGCTGCATCAACTTTTTCTAACTGATTAAACTCTGCCACTGTGTACGGTGCAAAAATTTTAAACGCATCAGTAGAATTAGGAGCTCCACCAAAAATCCGACCAAACAAACTGTCAGCGGGTGCTGGACCTTGAATCTTTTCTACAAAGAGCTTTTGGAAATCCGCTTCAAACTTCATATAACCTCCTTGGTAAGCACGAGCGTACTCGATATTTTTTTCTGGTGCTACTGACTTCATAAATAATGTTTCAGACGTTTTATCAGGCTTTTCAACAGAAGCACTGGTACTATCACTACTTGTTTCAGGTGGAGTAGAATCTCTTTGGGATGTAACATCCTCAGTGGCTACCACTTCTTTTTCGACAGAAGCTTCTGGAGTTTCAGATGCACCTACTTCGGTTGCCCCCTCAGCTTTCAGCCACCCTTTTTCTTTAGCGATCTCCTCTGCTAGTTGGTTGAGTTTATTAGTATCAATTTCAGCCCCTACTGCAAGATCATCAGCTGTCTCACCGAAACCGAGCTCTGCTCGAAGAGTAGCATCAGTATTTATTTTATCTCGAACGAGATCAATCACAGCTTGCTCACGAGCTGGGTCAATCTTTTCAGCAAATGAAGGTTCCCCAGCTTTGGTCTCTCCTTCCATTACATCCCAGAAGTTATCACCTTTTTCAGCGACATATGGAGCGGTTTCAGGATTTGCTACAGCACTTTGTGCTGCAGCTGTATTACCCTCAGCATTACCAGCGTCGGCTGCAATAGTTGAATCAGCTTTTGCGTCAACAGCTCCCGCCCCAACTTTTCCTTCTGTACCAGTACCAACAACATCACCTTCACCACCTCCGCTAAAAACTGCATCTTCTAAAGTCCCAGCTACTCCACCCACTAACATACCAGCTGCTCCGGCTGCAAAGAGCACTTTCATGATTCGAGAGCGATTTCTTTCATCTACTTGAGCAAGAATATTTTCAAATTTTGCAAACCATTCCTTGAACTCTTCTTTTGAAAGCGCTCCCGTTTTAAGCTTCTCAGCCAAATTCTGTGCCTCAGACTCAATTTGATCTAACTCCCAAGCCGTAATACTATCACGGAGTTTTTTATCATAGATACCAGCGACCGCTCCGCCAGCCAAACCACCAGTGGTCGACCTGAGCCACCAAGCACCACCTGCGACCACTCCGGCTGCCCCACCGGTCGCAGCCCCAATGGCCATTGCACCAACAAACTTTACTTTATTCTTATGTTTTAAGAGAGTAGATAGGACTCCCTCAGGCTTTACTCCAAGCGCCTCGACAGCCTCCTTCTGCATTTTACCTTGCGCACTGGTAGTATTCACTAATACCTCAGCCCCGAGGCGAGTGTAGTATCGATCTAGGACTTTTTGTGAGACACCCTCAAGAGACCTCTTCCCAGCAAGTGACCGCTTCTCTGACATCTCTCTGGCTTTTTCATTATAGACATGTGAAGCATCCTGCGAAGCATCTTTCAAATCTAGAATTTCTTGTGGTAAGTCTGGTCTCACGCCAAACTTCGCTCGTAAGGTGCCGATACTCCTCCCCCAGAAGCCCTTACTGTTAATTTCTTCAGTCCAATTTTTATAAAACTCATCTACAGCCTTGAGATACTCTTCTTGCTTTTCTTTATGGAGCGCTTTAGCTTCTAACCACTCTTTGCGAAGAACTGCATACTCTGGAGACACTTCTTTAACTGGCGCTAGAATCTCGGAAGAATCAACAGTAGGAATTTCTTCTGCCTCTTTCTTAAATATGGGACTACCGTCTGCTATCAAATTTTCATAATAGTCAACTCCTTTTTGAAGCTGTTTATAATAAGCTGTAAAAGATTCTTTTGTATCTTCAGGAATTTCTTTACCTTCCTTAACACTCTGCTCCACCTCAGAAAGTAGCTCATATAAATTTTCAAACTCTTGATACAAGAATCGTAAATTAGATTTTTCATCTTTTGAAAGAGCCTCTTCTTTCAGGTTAGGGATAATGCGTTCATCGAGCGCTACTCGAATCTTTTCAACCTTCCCTCGATAGTCTTCGAGTATTTCTCGGTTCTCTCTCTCCAGGCTATCAAGAAGATCCCCCTCCATTTTTATTTCTTTCGGATCGTGCTGCTCAGGATATGAACCACCTGGAAAGACCCGTCGCTCTGTATTACTTACCTGCTCTTCTCGGCCGTCAAACCTTTTTATTTTATGTTTTTTTGGCAATACTGTTAACTTTCGAACACCAGCTGGCACATCTTCCGGAGCGTCTTCAGTTGTCACTTCATCATCAGACTCATCTGGAGAAAGTGATTTTTCGATCAAATCCTTAATATCAGCAATATCTTCTTGAATCTCACCAAGCGCTCGCCAATCCCGAGAATACGCAACACCGACACTTAGGATTCTGGTTACCTCTCCTTGAAACTCTTCAATAAGTTCTAGTAGTTTGTCATACTCTTGTTGAATGTCAGCAGATTTCTCATAATTCACAGTACCCCCGATAGAGAGTGGCGTTTTTTCAACAGCAACAAAAAGACGCTGTAATTCGTCTCTCTGTTCAGAAGTAAGGTCTGAAGGTCTCTCAAAATCTTCTTTTTTTGAGAGATTTTCAGCTATATCAGAAACTACATCTTCATTTTTTAGATCAGACGACAAAAGAGGGATCTTTTCATCGTTTCTGACGAAGGCTTTATCTTCTGCTTCAACTGAAAATCCTTCTCCGCTCAAAAAAACTTCTACCATTTCTTCCAAGAGCGAAAGATTTTTAGCAAACACTTCAGCTCTCTGCTCAACAAAGTGATCATTCTCACTACTAGTCAAATCTTGCATCTCTCGAATTAAATCGTTGATGACTGATACGTGATTTCTAATTGATTGGTAAAACTCTTCAAAATCCTCTGTAGCTTCACCAGATTCTATTAGTGCCATTCGGTGGTCATTTGCCTGCCGAAACCAGGTGGCAACTTTTGTTTTAATTTGTTTAAGCCCTTCAAGACTAAAAGGATTAAGTGACTCAGACTGCTGAAGTTGGTCAAAAGTGTTACTCTCGGACTCGGAGCCAGTGATAGCAGACTCAGTCATACGTCCTGATATCCGAGGCTTGATAACAATAGGAATAATGTCAATAATTTCACCTTGATCTTCATTTGGATTGTATCTGCGGAAATTTTCTGACATAAACTAATTTCTTTAAAAAAGTATATCACCTTAAGTCAATTCAATTATATGATATTGGTCTAAGTTGCTATACTTATCCCCATATCATAATATTGTAACATCATGCATCAAGGAAACTGGAAGTGTAGCAGCTGTGGTGGCGCCATTACTGAGCTACCGTTTATCCCTCGAAGCGAAAATGGTCTCACGTGCCGAACCTGCTTCATAAAACAAAAAGGCGGTA
>JAIYEC010000022.1 GCA_027487145.1 bacterium
ACCTTCCGATCTCAGGACAATTTCAAGAACACACGAAACTGTCTTTAAATGGGACAGAGAAGAAAATCTCATTTCTATCGGGGCATATTGTTTAATGCCAAATCACTTTCATATCTTGTTGACTCCAATACAAGAACACGGTGTGAGCCTCTTTATGAATAAACTATGTACAAGTTATTCAATGTACTTTAATAAAAAATACCAACGCACAGGAGCTTTGTTTGAAGGTAAGTTTAAAGCGAAACACGCTGATACGGATGAATATTTGAAATATCTTTTTGCGTACATCCATCTTAATCCAGTAAAACTTTTACAACCAGACTGGAAAGAGAAGGGGATCAATAATCCTGAAGAAGCATACAAATATGTGAGCAATTTTCAGTATTCTAGCTTGAAAGATTATCAAAATGACATGTCACGAAAAGAGGGAGTGATCATTACAAAAGAGGCCTTCCCAGCATATTTTGAAACTAGTGTTGGCAGGAAAGAAGAGTTATTGGAATGGCTTAATTTCAAAGCGTAAGAGTTTGCGAAGGGCCACCCTCCGCACGGTTGTTGTCATGCGGAGGGTGGCCCTTCGCAAACTAGGGAGACAGACAGATCAAAAAGCCTAACAGCTTTAGCTGTTAGGCTTTTTGCGTTACAATAGACCTATGAAAACAACCAGATTTTTTGCCGCTACAGTATTCGTTAGTGCTTTTTTGCTTTTGACTCCACATGCTAATGCTCAGAAGGTAGTAGACACCAAGGTAACTCGACTGAGTGACACAGTCACTATGTACACCCTTACCTATGAGTTTGGGTTCCTCAATGCCGATCTCTGGATGCCTCTTTACGCAAGTCGCAAGGTCAGCTCAAATTCGATAGGGTACCAGAGCGCCGCTACTAACTCATCAGCACTGGTACTCAGCGACGCAACCATCACAAAGCAAAATATGTACTATGTACCCAAGGGAAAACGAGCAACGTTCAAGCTGATGGTGCTTGAAGAGCAGATTGGTCCGGAAACAAGAGAAGTAAAGCGAGTGCAGGTAACCAGTCTTCCGCACATTGTGCAACGGGAAGGAGAGGGGCAAATGGAGCGGCAACTCACCCCAGCTGAGCTTGAGAAGTTCATCGTCTGGAATAACTAATACAAAACCTTTGCTATACTTATCGTACATGTTCAACAAAAACTTCTACAAGTTTCTTTTTAGCTTCGTAGCGGTTGTCGCTGGAGTCCTCTTTTTCATTCTGATAGTTGGCGCCACCACGAGCGCCTAGGCTCATATGAAAGCGATTCTATACACTTTTAGTTTCGCTTTTCTTTTCACGGTTTTTCCGAGTCAAGCGTTAGGGCAAACAACGTGTGGTGATTTTGTGAAGCAAGAAATATTTGAAGGGGAGCTATATATTGAACGCGAACCGATTGATAACTGTGATAATCCATTTAAAGCTGATGAACCAGTTCCATTTTCACCAACCTTTGCTATTAATGGAGAAGAAATCTCTCTAAACGAAACTGTCTCAATCGCGTCAGGTACTCCAGTCATTATTTCTGGAACTGTGCCGCTTGTAGAGGGATATAGTAGCACGTATGTATATCTCTACGAAAAGAGAGGAGTTGATTATTTGATTGTAGCTGAGTCGAGATCTCTTGATAAATCTATACTTCTCAAAGAAGGAGAGTATGTGGCTGTATTTTCTCGATCTCTTAAGCCGGAACTTAGTAGTGAATCTTCGTGGTTCAATCAGTTTCTAGAATTCTTTCTGCCTACCACTGCCTATGCGTCTAACTACATTGCTGAGTACGATGAGGTAGTAGTAGTCCCATTTTCAATCACGTATCTCCAGCCTGAACCAGCCGGTGCTTCAAGTATCCTCTTCCTCCCCGGCATCATGGGGTCACATTTATATGAAGAAAGTGGAGAATGTCTTGGATTTGGAGAGCAACAACGCTGGTTTTCACATACTGATTGCGAGCAACTCCGACTTCTAACTAATCCTGACGGATCAAGTATTAACGATATTTATACAAAGTTTGAGGATGGTGCAGTAGTTGATAAGGCTTCAAAATTTGGAGTTACTCTTGAAGAGCTCTATACAAACTTCATTGAGCAAATGAACGAGTTAGAAGAAAGTCAGACAATCAAAGACTTCACACCATTTGCGTATGACTGGCGATTAAGATTGGATCAAATTATTAGAGCAAAGAAAGAGTCTGATTCAAATAAGGTTCGATATATCGAAGGAACTTCATTACAAGATGGTCTGTTGTATAAAACCGTTTCCGAGATGGCTAATCGGTCCCACAGTGGAAGGGTCACAATTGTGAGTCACTCAAATGGGGGATTAGTGGCAAAAGCTTTTCTAGCAGAGCTAGAAGAATCTAATGATCCGCTGGAAGGAAAGATTGATAATCTCATTCTTATCGGCTCACCACAGGTGGGAACACCAGACGCTGTAAAAGGAATACTACATGGTAATGAAATTGGCCCAGGTGGCCTTATTGTCACCCAAGAAACAGCTCGAAAGTTACTCAACACCGCTCCGTTTGGGCATCATTTACTTCCAAACCAGCATTATTTTGAAGGAGAAGGAGTGTCAGTTCAAACTCCTGTGATTACTTTTAAAGAGGGCTTAGCTACCAATCTGTGGCGCATTCAGTACGGTGATTCAATCGATTCTTTTGAAGAACTTAAGCGATTTTTAGACGATAGTAGCGGAAGGGTAAAGCCAGCAGCAAATGATCTCAATACTCCTGAAGTGGTGGACGGGACATTGCTGACGTATGCAGAAGAAGTAGCCGATAAGCTAGCTAATTGGGAACCATCTGATTCGCTTACAGTCTATCAATTAGGAGGCTCTGGTATTTGGACACCGTCACGACTTGAGTATTCAACTCTTCAGCGTTGTATTCGAACAATCCCAGTAGGATTTACATGTGATGGATATAGTGGATTTTTAATGAATGAGGTACATGGTGTATATGATGGAGATGGTACTGTCGTGTTGCCTAGTGCTCTTGCTGAAAAAGAAACAAAAAACATTGAACGTTTTTGGTTGGATCTTTCTGATTTTAACAATGATTTCGGGCGTAAAAATGTTCATAAAAACATGCTTGAAGTACCAGAAGTTGCGATGTTTGTTAGTGATATAGTGCACACGAGGGTGGGGGATTATTCGTACATTGTAGATACACCACCACCAGTTCCCAAAGATATTCGACTGATGTTCCATCTTCATTCACCTCTTGATATGTATGTGACGAGTGACCAGGGGACTGTAAGTAGTACCACAAATGAAATATCAGGAGCTTTCTACAGACGCTTTGGAGAAGTTCAGTACATTTCGTTACCTAATACCGTTACCAATGCCACTCTCCATCTCATTGGCTATGACAATGGTTCGTACACTCTATTTAAGGAGTTATGGCAAGGAGACACAGAATTGTCCTCAGTTGATTTTAAAGCCCTGCCCACCAACGTTGGTACCGTGGTTACGTTACCAATTGATTTTACTCAAGCTGGAGTTATGCAGGTAGACTTTGATGGAGATGGGGACACCGATGGTACTGTAAGTGAGAGTGAAGATGTTATTGAGGCCGTCACTCCTTATGTTAATGAAGAAGAAAAACAAACAAAAGGTGGTAGTTCAGGTACTAGAGTAAAGAATCTTGAGCCAAAGGTGGCTGGAGCTTCGACTGTATCAAAAGAAGAACAATTAGAACAAATTATTGAGTTATTGAAGAGGATAATTGCTTTATTAAGAATAAAAAATAATTTATGAAAATATCGTCTTTAACAATCACAAGCTCCTTAGTCTTTGTGGCATTCCTTGTTTATCAATATGCAGTTGAAAAGGGGCTGTGTGTAGATTCCAATCAGTTATGGTGTGGGTACTACATGGGTGATGTTTTGAGGTTCGGCTATTTCTTCTTAATTTTTGCATTAATTTCTTTGATCATTGATAACTTTTTTGCAAGGTACCGAAAAAACTGGCTAATTTTCTGCAGTATTACAATAGTCTTTGTATTTTTGGGTTTGGTAAAAATAAACTCTGACATTTTACATGCAGATTTAAGAAACGGGTCGGGTCTTGGGTGGGCAAGTATATTGGACAACTTTATAGATAAGGTTGCGGCTTTAGCGATTTATATTTTGTTCACTGCAGGATCAGCTATAACTATTTTTCTTAGCTACCGAAAGAATAAAAAACCTAATGCGAAATCTAAGTAAGATACTGTTTCTGGTTTTGATTATAGGGATAATAGTATTTTTATCAGTGTATATCAAACAAGAGAAAGTACTATCTACACAGTCTGATACACCACCTTCGGCAGATACTGTATCGACCCAAAAGGATATTGTTAATACTACTTCTACCTCAACAGTAGAAGATTCAATAGAGGCCACCAGTACAGTCTTTTCAAATAAAGAAGAAGAGGTAATAACAAAAAATCTCTTGAAAGAAACCGTATCAATTCCTCAGACTAGTGAAGTAATTACCTCTCAAAAACCGACAGATGATAGTAAAGAGTTGATTAGAAAACTTGTAAACTTTGAAGTCACTCTTGAAGAGCTTGATAAGAGCGGTATTGATATTGATGAGGTTACGATTGGCACAGAACTAACTTCTGATGAGTTAGTCGCAATGCTTAATCTCCGACAGAAACCTTATCTAGACGCCAAAGGATTCAAAGTGAAAGAACCATACTCTTCTAAAGAAGCAGATTTTTTAATCATCGCTAGTGCAAGTGAAGAGGTCGATATGTATTTGTATAGTGAGAGTGGTAAATTCACAGGAATTGTTCAGTTTGGTAATGGTGGTTTCGGTATACCCGTGGAGCAGGTGAAGGGAGTCACTCACTACAGATATAACGACCAAGGTTTTATGTTTAGCGGAAGAGGTGAGACCGCAACAATGTTTTTAATTGTAAAACAACCTACTTTTGCAAGGTTATATACAAGATACGGAAATGATCCTAATGAATATTATTATTTTCCAGTTTCTACCCACACAAAAGGTTCAGCAACCGTGATTCGAAGCGAAAATTCTGTGGAGGTAATGCATTGGAACATCGATGTTGATGGTGATGGTTCTACTGATGTTAGTTTTGGTCATGAAGGTCCAGATCAAGAAACTGCCATGAAAATGGGGAATCTTATTTTAAATGATCCTGATTTACCTAAATCAGAGAAAGATTTCTTTAGACAATAAACTCTGGCCGATAACTTTTTAAAAGTAAGGTGCTATAATACTTTCACTATGTTCCGGGTGACCGATCAGTATTTTTGGAATTTTGTATTCTCGGTCTTTTTTCTCTTTTTGTTAGTGATGGGAGCAATTATTCTGGAAG
>JAIYEC010000017.1 GCA_027487145.1 bacterium
AAGAGGACAGACGCACAGACAACGGCTGACACCCGAAGCACACGATGGTAGAGAGTGTCAGAAATTTCTTTCATAGTACTAGTATACCACTTAGGCAAAGAGGACAAGGAGCGCAATCATGAACACAGCTGTGACAGTGAGCATGACGACTGTAAGCAGTAAAGTTGCTGACAAGCCCTGCTTACGCCGCTTGCGAACAATCCTGCCCTGACCGTGTGCGAGGTGAGCTAAGGTCCGTCTTATGTATAACTTAACAAAGATAAACGTAACCAGAAGAACGGTAGCGAGTGCTCCGAGGGCTGGCAAGATGATGTTCATCGGAAGTACCCAAAACGATACGGTACTTGTGAGGGTTTTCTTAGCGCCGGCATCGCCATAACTGGTACTGATGAGAGCTTCATATCTCCCGAACCCTGTTCCCTCTCCTGTCCAATTAAATTCGTACTCTCTGATCTTACCTGGGAATACCGAAGCTTGTGCTTCATTAAAAATAAACGTATCAACTTTCTGTCCTAACATGTTAGTTATTTCAATCGGTCCCGTTGGCTTGACCAAAACGTTACCTAAGTTTTCGATTCGAAGTGAAAAATCAACATTCTTTGAACCATGAAAAAAACGTTTGGTAGCAAATTGTCGAATGTTTGCAGAATCAGTTGCCTCACCTGACACGCGAGCAATTATAATATTTGCGACTTGATAACCAATGGCAGCTCCACTGTTTTGAAGCTCTGGTGGATCAACCGAGACAAAGATACTACCAAAGTGACTTCCGGGAGTAGCGTCAGCTGGTACTTCAAGTGTAAACACCACTCGTTCGCTTGCTCCAGATGGGACAGTAATTTGAGTGACGGGCAACTTTATCCATTCAGACATTTCCATGCCTGTCTTCTCGCTTCCTTCAGAAAAGACTGGAGTACCATCTTTAAGATCTACGATGTTGCGCGGTGAAAGATAGAATGTTTGATCTGCGTTATTGAGGTTCTTTACAGTGACAGAGTATTCGTGAGTGGTTCCAGGGTCGAGTTGTAACTCAGGCTCAATGATAGCTGGAGAGATACTCAGACCTGCCTGTTGTTCTTGGGCAGCCACTACAGAAGTTGACACCAAGTACAAACATAAGACTAGCCCCAACAGAAACACCGCCCTACTCATCTTTAAAAAAACGCTGCTAGTCATATAAAAAACGTATCAAACTAAACTTAGGAAGTAACTGACGTATAATATCATTAAGTCTCACCATTAAGAGAACTCTATACACAAGACAAAAGAAAAACTCCCTTGCGGGAGTTTTTCTTTTAGACGAAACGTGCTGGTTAGAAAGTTGGAGTAGCAACGTAGGTCAATGTTGTGTTGTAGTCGTCGGCCGCTTCCTGTAGTGAGGTGATGCGGATACGATATGCAACTGATGTTGAACCAATGTTGTTCGTTATACCGTCAGCAGGTCCGTTGTGTTGGAAGATTGCTCGTGGTGTTGTACTAGCAGCTACATAAAGCGCAGTACCGAATTCATTTGTGTTAAGGTCATCGTCTGATGTGAGACCCCAGTGACCCCAGGTATTCTCTTGAGCGATGTTGTTAGTTGGGTTTGACCACGTGGTTGGAGTGTTTACGTTAGTCCCGTTAGAGAAACTATCGATGTCAGCTCCAGTTGATGACAAGAGGTTTGCGTCTTGAGCAACAGTAACGGTAAATCCTGCGATTGCGTTTGTTGTTACGTTAAGTCTCTGTCCCATGACTTCATCTGTGTTCGCAGCGATACGTGCGAAGTTGATAGCTGTTGGACTGGTTGAACCAGTAGTTGCTGGAGCACCGTTGATAACAGTTGAGGTTGCCACACCAGTAATCGTGAAAGTAAAGGTTGTGTCGACAATCGCTGAAACGAGTACGTTTCTGATGATTGCTACTCGTGTGCGACCAGAGTCTGCAGTCCCCGCGGTGATTCGCAATTCGTATGATCCGGCTGTAGCTGGATTATCAATTTGCTGTGTACCTGTTCCTCCTGTTACTGCATTGGTACCAACTCGGATTCGGATGGTCTGGCCAGCAGTTACCGTACCAGTTCCTGATGAAAGGGTAAGTACTTGACCTGCGATAGCTGCTCCCCAAGTTGCTCCTGAAGCAGAAGCTGCAAGTGTTTGTTCTGAGCCGTTGATAGCGAAGTCAATATCAGCGAATCCTACGCCTGTAAGGTTGAAGCCAGCAGGGAAGGTTACGGTAATTGTTTGACCTGTCGTCACTCCCGGCGATCCAGCTGGAATAGTAGCTGTAATCGTATGGTTAGAAGCTGCGCTCAAATCTGAATCTGAGAGCAAGTCACTTACGTTAGTAAGGTTAGCTGCTTGCGCAATGTTGTAGAAACCAATTGAGGTTAACAGCACTGCACTGGCAACAAGCGTCGCGACCACTCGTTGCGAAATGCCAACGGTATGTGTTGGATTTGCGAACATGTTTGTTTGTATTATGTAATAAATAACTATTACTTACGCGCGACGCATAAGTAGCTCGACTGAAGTGTTGTGGAGAAGCAGGCTACTTTTATAAAAGGCTCAGCCTGAAAGTAATCTACTAACTTCAATCGATCTCACATAATTGTACTGCGCTAAAGAACTTGTGTCTTAGGGTCACTGTTGATAACCTTTTACCTCTGACTTTTGTTCCTTTAATTTATTGTTATTTAACGTTCTTTTTTAAAACAATATCAGTCATGGACAATCAAGAACATCAAGTACAAACGTCCGTTTAGGCTTTTACAATTTTAATGTCTTTCCAATTTGTTGTGTACGCCGGTGACTTATTAAGACTAGCTGACTCCCAGACAGACTGCTTAAGATGACTACCAAGTAACACCTTGGTTCCTCCAGTGAGACTACGATTAATGACATCAATCGCTTTGGTTAACGCTTCTGTTTTAGTAGTCTTTTCTTCTTGAAAGAGCGACGATGAACGATACTGTTCGGGTGTGAAATCAGTCAATAATACCCCAGCTTTTTTATACGGGACACCAGCTTCAAATAGCTCCTCCGTCAGACGTTTGGCTTCTTTTAAAAGCAGAAATGAATCTGCGGTCGACGGTGTAAGAAAGACTTGTTTTGAGCCACCCTTAAGAAAAAAGTCCCCGTGTCTACTAGTACCCAAATACACCTGAAATGACCCTGCCACCATGCCCAAACCGCGCAAATCCTTAGCTGCCTCTCGAACATGATACGCCACCGCGTCGTGTAAGACAGAAATGTCAGTGGTGGTTGTTTTAAACGATCGACTATGGAGAATGCTCTTTTGTCCTTGGTCCCCTTCC
Organism: bacterium; assembly: GCA_027487145.1. Taxonomy (GTDB): domain Bacteria; phylum Patescibacteriota; class Minisyncoccia; order Phycocordibacterales; family UBA918; genus OLB19. The sequence continues at coordinate 3,296 of JAIYEC010000017.1, forward strand.
CCACGCGAGACGGTTGTGATGGCGGGAACTCCTTGTAGCTCATACCAAAGCCTAACTCCCGTAATACCAAACAGTGCCCGAATCTGTCGCTCTTCAAGATGAAGGAAATCCGCCACCGTGTGTAAGCCCTTCTCCCGAAACGCGGCAGCTGTCTTACCCCCTACTCCCCACAGAGACTCTAATGTCACCGATTGATTCAACTCCTTCCATGTAGCGAGCGACACAACATGGAGGCCACCTGTCTTTTTGGCTTGCTTGCTGGCGTACTTCGCCAATGTCTTTGAAAGCGACACACCGATAGAAACAGGGATGCCAGTTTCCTTCTCAATCTTGTCTCTTACAATTCTCAACTGCTTTGTTACCTCTTCTGCACTCCCTTCTATAGCAAAGAATGCTTCATCAACTGAATACACCGATACATTCTGTAACTCTCTCTTTACGATATTAAAGACACGACGGGAGATATCTCGATAGAGAGCGAAGTGTGTCGAAAACGTTGTGATTTCAGTGTCTTTTATAATGTCCTTTATTTGAAAATACGGTACTCCCATTGGTACTCCCATGTCCTTTATCTCTTGCGAACGAGCGATCACACATCCATCATTTGAAGAGAGGACCAACACAGGTTTGCCTTTAAGATCAGGTCGAAAGAGCCGCTCGCATGAGACGAAGAAATTATTACAATCAATCAAGCCCACCCACTGTGTCATACCGTAAGTATACCAAGCTGTGCTACACTTCCACGACATGAGTACACGATATTTCAGAGCTGGTGTCGGAACCGTTATCTACAACCACCTCGGTCAAGTTGCTATTTTTAAACGGGCTATGTTTCCAATTGGCATCTGGCAGTTCCAACAAGGTGGCATCGACCTAGGGGAGAATCCTGAGCAAACACTATGGCGGGAACTAAAAGAAGAAGTCGGCTTAGAACATGAGGATATCGATACCGTTACCCCAATTCCAGGCTGGTACCCATATCAAGATTTGGGGTCTTTGGAAGACGCAACTGTTCCTCGAATCGGCCAGGTACACCGTTGGTTTTTCATTAAGCTGAAGCCAGAGGCTTCTATCGATCTCACGAAAGCAACCGACAAAGAGTTTGCTGACTGGAAATTCACTTCATTTGAAGAAGCAATCCAAGCAACCTCCGACCATAAAAAGCACGTCTACGAGATGCTACAAACACACTTTGAGAAACATATTTCTTTACATAATTAATTTAAAAAAACCGATCGGTATACGATCGGTTTTTTAAGGTCTGACTACTTAAACAAGTTCCACATCTTCTGATCTTCTTCACCATCAACTTTAAAGATGGCGGTTCCACGGAGATTATATTTATCTACCAACTTCACCTTATCCTTAATTGAGGTAGCATCGCTCCAGGTAACAAATCGAACCGATACTTCTTGATTCTTATCAGTTGCATACTTCAACGCGCGCGCAGCGGCTTCATATCCTCGAGGTGTTCCTTTTGGTGCTTTCTTAACAGCCCGTTGAATTGTCTTTGCCATTGCGTAGTCTTTAGGGAAGTAGCTAATAACAGCTTCTCCTCCGGCCGTTCGACCAACTCGTGACTTATAGATACGCGATAGCTCCATAATTCTCGGGTGGTTAAGACTAGCCACTCTCGTATAATCTTTATACCACTCTGGTGCGACTGTCACATCCCACGCTCGACCGTAGGTTGGTACTCCCAGCAAGATCTTATCCTCATCGATCTCCTTGATGGTTTCTTTAATTACCTTTTCAACCCAATCTTTGTCGGCAACTGGGTTATACGGTACACCACGACGCTCCTGGTTGAGTTTTATGTCTGCTCGCATCTGGTCATAGGCCATGATTTCCACCCAATCACACTCTTTATTTATAGCTTTGTAGTCATTAGAGTACTCCATACGAGCGGGAGGGTTTTGAAAAAGAGAGTCTGGCGGAGTTCGTGCTTCAAGGGCACAGGTGAGTGATTTATCGCCAAGCTTCTTATTAAGATCCTTCAAAAACGTAGAAAAATCATCTTTTGTTTCTTTCTTTTTTCCTTCATAATCGATGTTGATACCATCAAAGTCTCCATCTTCTACGATATCTACAATGTCATTTACTTGCTTACGACGATCGCTTCGATCACTCAACACATTGTGGATTTGCTCTCCATCAAACCACGCGATAGTTGGAATTACCTTCACGTTATTTTCTCGAGCAGTTTCAATCAAATCTTGCCAGTGATCAGCATCGTAATTAGCTTTATTTACGATTGTCCCATCAGGCTGAACTTCGTACGTGAAGAGGTAGACAACATCAAGTTTATCAATGTTTTTAATAGCACTTTCGGCACCGTCAGCGCCAGCATTGGGACCAAACCAGGGAACCCAGGCGGCCGTTTCAGCTGCTTGAGCCATTGACGGAAGACTTATAAGAATAAACGCTAGGGCAAAGAACACCTGCGGTAGAGGATTTTTAGTTATTTTCATATTCATATTGACGATTGTATCACTTGTTTCTTTCAAGCTTTATTACGGATTTAGATAAAAGTTCTGGCACTTCCGATTACTACACCCCAGATGTACACATCGTCAACATCAGTGACCGCGATCGGTTCATAGGCATCATTTTCGGAAAGAAGCTTTGTTCCAGACGTTGTTTTCGATAACCGTTTTACGACAAGCTCACCAAACACTGCTGCGACTACAATCTTGCCATCAACTGCTTCTAGTGAACGATCAACGACGAGCACATCACCATCAAAAATTCCGGCGCCTTCCATCGAATCTCCAGCTACTCGGACAAAAAATGTGGCGGTTGGGTTGCGAACTAAGAGATCATTGAGATCAAGCGGTTTTTCCACTAAATCATCGCCAGGAGCAGGGAAGCCAGCTGCTGGTTGTGAAGAAAAGAGGGGACTGAGGGATTTTTTTTCAGATATAGGGGCAGGGGAGATGGATTTAATATTTTTATGAGTCTGTTTCATTAGCTGTAGTGTACCGCTGTTTGTGACCAAACAAAAGCACCCATCAGACGAAGTCTGATGGGTGCTTTCTTTAAAAGCGCTACACGATTACTGCACCACCTGTCAGAAGTGTGTGGATATACCACAAGCCCCCCATTACGATAAGTAGTCCAAGACTATACGCCACCTGAACGTATCGATCTCGCTTAACTTCAATTACCGCAGCACCTACCAGGAGTCCGACCACAATGAATCCAAACAAGGTATAGATAATTTGCAGGATTGAGTTTGGTCGCGTGGCGATTCCTGCCATGACAGAGTCTTCGGTACTCGTTGCTTGTTCTATTAACGCAATCAGTCCTGATGAAGTAGCAATCATTGATTCTGTCATCAGTGGAAGCTCTTTCTTAATCTGAGCTACCGGAGCAGCTTCTCGTACTGGTGTTATTACATCATCAGCTAACAGAACAGGTGTCGAGCTGGAGGTGGTTGCAACTGCCAGCGTATCAGTTGTCGAAGCCACCACTTCAGCTGGGACAGGATCTGAAGCAGCCAAGACATCAGTATTTTCAGTTGATTGAGGTTCAGGCTCTGCTGGCGCAGGTGTTGGTGTCGGTGTCGGGGCTGGAGTTGGTGCTGGAGCTACTACAACCGGTGCAACTGGCTCCGGTTCTTGAGCAACCACTTGAGCTACAACCGGAGCTGGTGCTGGTGTTGGCTTAGGTGTCTCAACTGTAGGTTTCGCTGGAGTCCCAAAAAGCTGAACTACGTACACCGTCTCATAGCCTTCATATTCGCCTTTAGCAGTCCCCACGCCAATCTCAGTGTATTGTGGACCCACAATGTTAGCTCGGTGAGTCGGAGACTTCATCCAAGCATCAACTACCTCAGATGAGTCAGAAAAATGGATGGCGAGATTTTCGCCAGCATGAGCATACACATAGCCAGCCTTATCAAACCAATACCACGGTGACGTTCCATCAGGCGCATAGTGTGAAAAGTATTCATTCTTTGCCATGTGTTCAGCCTTCATCTTAGCAGCCGCATCAAGTGTTGCGCTGCGACGAAGCGGTGCTTCATCTAAGTCCGACCGTTCGTCATTGGTGAGAGAAACTACCACAGACGGTAAGACTGTGGAGACGAGCCAATCTGATGATTGCCATAAGTAGGCGTGAAAATTTGCCCCGACAAAGGTAAGGAGTGTCAGCACAAACATGCCCCCGAGCGCCATCCTCTGAAAGAGGTCAAGAGAATATCGTGACTCCCCTCTCTCCTTTTCATTTTTATTCCACGCTATCATTACAATATTATACCATACTTTTTTATAAAAAGAAAGACTTTGCTTAATTATGGGGAAAAATTAACAAAAAAGCACGCTATTGCGTGCTTTTTTGTTGTCTCTCCCCCACTCTCTCATCATCGGTTATGGAATGAGCGTTGGATATGGTTCGCTACCCGGGCAGATTATGTTATTGATCTTCCAGCGAGTCAATTTATACACATACCCGGTAGGGTTGGTGTCGTTACTTAACCAAGGAGCAAGAATTTCATCTTTATGCATCGTCTGGAACTGTCTCACTGCTGTATCAGTAGCCTCATCAAAAATACCACTATTAGTTACCCCGAGATAACCTTGGCCTTGTAAAAAGGCTTGTAGTAAGCGTACTTGCGCTGAATCGTTTTCCATACCCATTCTCATATAATCCTTGAGAACCATACCACACTGGTTAGTCGAAATTCCGAGTACTCTACCAGGCAGAGTATTCTGATTCACTCGAGTCCCGGTGTTGTTCCCTCTCTCCTTCACATGCCCAAAGTCAAAAGACCCATACGTGTCACGAGACTGATCTTCGACATGTATAGCAGGCAAAAACATGTCTTCCAGGGATTTGAAGAAACTTACCGTATCACGATCTCTATTTGGTACTGTAACGATAAACGGAGTTTGTGTGACGAGTTTCCAACCACTGTTAACCGTATTTGTGATTGTCCACGTTCCTCTAGGTACAGAAAATGAGTACCTTCCATCTTTATCCGTTACCGTGGTAATGGTCTGTTCTCCGTTGCTAATCGATACCGTCCAGCCTGGCAGTGGTTCTTCCCCAGCTGTCCCTGAATCAACAACCTCTCTGTCATACCTAAGGTTACCGTTTTGATCATGATATACATACCCTTCAATGTGGTAGAGATTGTTCTCGTAGAGACACGAATCATCTGACACTGTTGCTTCAGATGAGAAATTGAGAGCAGACTCATCAGTACAGCCATACACTGGTTCTGCTACAAGACAAAGAGAAACATCATCAAGTAAACCGCCAACACCGTTTGGTGTTCCCACGTCGGAAAATGACACTACTGTGTTATGAGTTGAAGCAAGAAATACGTGAGAATACTGTTCCCAACTATTGTTTCTATTACCAGAAGCATCACTTTCCCACTCTTGGAGTGTTTCGTCATTTAAGAGAATCTTGATTTTATTCTCGCTAAGACTTGTTCCGGGGCGAGGTGAAACATTAAATCGTAACTCATATCTTGCTCCAATCTCTGTTGAAACAGACTGAGAAATAGTTGTAGAGGTGGCCACATCTAACTCAACATTTTGAAACCCATCTTTTGCCCCACCAAACATATTTCTCCATAACTCAATTGAGTTTGTAGCGCTCCAATAAGGAATATTCGTGAACACTTCGAAATAGCCCTCGTCAAACGCATTGGCGGCTGAAGTTGGGTCTTCAAAAGAACCGTTCTTGATCAAATTAGGACCCTGTTCACACCGCTGTGCCACTTCCGAAACACATTCCTGACTATCATTAAGGGTAAAGCCTGGGTCGCACACAATGTCATATTCGCAAGTTCCATCTTCAATCGTTGCGAAGGGATTAAAATTAATCGCTAATTCATTCGTACAGCCTTCAATCGGGGTGTCTATCCGCGCGCAACTATTATTGTAGATGGCACGATTTTCTAGTGTCCAATTTCTCCCTTCATACGTCACTATTTCGTAGGTATTAGTCAAATATTGATACGGTGGGATAATGTTTTGTAGCGCAGCTTCGCTCGTTCCAGTTTGATTATCCGACAGCTGACCGTCTACACCAACTGAAAAATTTTGTGAAAGATATGGCTCTGTATCGCCACCAACAAATGTACAAATACGCACTTCTCCGGTTTCGTTGTATGACAAGGTTGGCAAATCAACGATAGTAAGTTCATACGAGAGTGTTTGTCCTGTTTGCTCTACAACTAGTGAGATAGTTTCTGTTCCGGCCGCAGCAGCTTTAAAGCAAAAAGCCTTACGGTTAGCATTACTCGCAATAGTAGCGGTATAAGTTTCCGAAAATGGTTCAGAGCAAGTACCTTGGGTTGTCCCCTGACTAAACACCCCACCATTTTCTGAGGAAAGTTGTCCCCGTACAGTCCCAACCAGATCTCCTCTTGTAAAAAGAAACGATATCTCCTCACCTACATAATACGTGTCTTTTGCCGACTTTGTTGTCACAATTGTTTCTCCTGCAGCAAACGCAGCTGTTGGCAGGAGGCTAATCAGAAGTGAAAAACTAACAATAAGCGATAAAACTCTATGGAAGTTCAAAGATAGCTGCATATTCATGTACTAAAAATAATACTTAAAATATACCCCTTCTTTCAAAAATGTAGAGACTGTACATCACCTGTCACTTATGGTGCCATGTGAAGTCTTGGTATTTTAAAACACGGATTTGCATCCATTTCATCACGAGTAGCCATCTCTTTTATCCGAGCCATCCTATGCATAAATTCTTCTCGTTCTTGTTTTAAGTCTTCAAGCGAGTGTTCATTAGGTGCTCTTAGTGGAAAAACAACGCACGGTAAAAATTCGCCCGATCCATCTTCTGACACAATCCCCAGCATGCGCACCGGTTTTTCTTCAAGTAATAGTCGCACTTCAGGTTCTGAGAGATCTTTTACACGGACTGACCACTCCATTCCTTCAATGTCTTTAAAAGGCACTAACGTAGCCGGCGGAATCAATACCTCTCTCGCCGCTCCAGCTAATCTTCCCTCTCGTGGGTTTTGCCATAAGCGTTTTTCAATTTTTTCTTGTGAATCATACATATCCATTCGCTCGCCCAACATGTGGTCGGCGGCATACCCAAGTCCAAAGAGCTGCAAGGCAGCGCCTCCAGCTAAACTCAAGACCATGCTACTTAAGAATATTTGCCAGAGCGGATAGCGATACCCGCGCTTGGTGTGACGTAGATTGTATACACCGACGGCTACCATGAGACCAAAGACGACAATCCACACAAACGGTAGCACCTCGACGATGAAGGTGAAGAAGTTTTCGTGAGTAGCTTCATACAGGGCATACTGACGATGAGTAAAGACAAACAGCGTCACCGCTACCGCCAGAGCCCCCACCACCACCGACAACGCCCAGAGCGCCCACACAAAGCATTCACGGGTCTGAAAAAACCGACGTGACCGAGGACAGACCTCCCCACATTCAATTTTACTCATGACTGAGCTCTTGCAAGAGGTATTCGTTTTTAGTTCTTGCTCTTCCATAGGCTTATATACGCAGAGTATCTTTATTTAATACATTCGCCAACTGCTTCTTCCCTCGATGAATGAGGGTACCCACCGAACCGATCGGGATTTGTAGAATATCAGAGATTTCGTCATATTCTTTATGTTCAAAAAAACGCAAAATAATGGGTTCTCGATACTTTATATCAAGAGTTCGCAAGGCCTGTGCCACCTCAGCGGCGTTAATACTTTTATCAAAGGTAACTTCTGGCCCTTCCTCTTTTGACCCAAGAAACTCAAATAATTCTTCACTGTCTGCTACCAAGTGTCCTTCAGGGCGAACATTTCGCTTCCGGTACCAACTGATAGCCTCATTGTGTGCTATACGGTAAATCCAAGACGAGAACGAGAGTGAGGTGTCAAACGAGTTAAGATTTCGGTACGCCTTAATGAAAATCTCTTGTAAGACATCTAATTGATCATCTTCATTGCGGACACCGAGGCGGGTAATATATCGTCTCAATTTTGCTTCATACCGCTCGACTAATAGCCCGTACTGATTCGGTTCTTTGAGAGTCATCTTGACCACTTCAACATCACTAGGTGGTAGCGCCGGAATACTGTTCATGCGTCTTTGAATCGTCTCACAAAAGTACCGTATCGCAAAACTTTTTATCCTTATCTTATCTATATTGAAAAAATTAAAAATTGTGTTATAGTATCGATATTATGGAATTTCCCATGCGAATTAATAAATATCTTGCGCACCAAGGTATTGCGTCCCGCCGTGAGGCAGACGTGCTCGTAGAAGCGGGTAAAGTGCTGATTAATGGTAAAAAAGCAAAGAACGGTGACCAAGTTCAAGAAAATGACACCGTCGAAGTTAAAGGTGCAACCAAACAAAAGACTTACCTCGCCTACTACAAAGGCCGTGGGATTATTACTCATTCACCAAGTGAGCGAGAAGTCGACATTAAAGCTCGTCTAGAAAAAGACTACGGCATCACAAACGTCTCACCAGTCGGTCGACTAGATAAAGACTCAGAGGGACTGATTATTCTTTCAAACGATGGACGGATTACCGGCCCGCTCTTGGACCCTGATTCAGATCACGAAAAGGAATACGAAGTAGCTGTCGATAAGACGGTTGGTCTCATGTTCTTGAAAGCTATGAGTAACGGCGTTGAGATTGAAGGATACCGCACCAAACCAGCTCGCGTCGCTGCCCACAAAACCAATCCAAAGCACTTCACCATTGTGTTAACTGAAGGAAAGAAGCACCAGATTAGACGAATGTGCGCAGCGCTTGGGTACCAGGTTCAACACCTTAAGCGAACTCGCATCACTAACATTACGCTTGGTAAACTCAAGCCAAACCAGTACCGCAAAATTACTGGACCAGAACTCGATACGTTCCTAAAAGAACTTTCTCTTAACTAAACAGCCGTTCAAATTCAATTAAGGAAAGAGTATCTTCTGACTGACTCATCATATCCTCTCTAATTTGCATGAGTTCAAGTACAGCTTGATCAAGCGTATCAATATAATTCGCCGAAACCGGAAATAACGACATGATAATTACAAATATCATGGAAAATGAAGTAGTTGAAAGGGTTTTTTTCATGATACTTACTAATACTTCAGCCTCTCGCTATTTGTTTCAAAATAGCACGTTGTACAGTGTGGCCGGTTTACTTTTATTTTGAGCTCTTCCAGAAGTTCCATTCAGCCAGCTTTACCTTCACAATGAAAGCCATATCCTTCAACTGATCGTGAAGTTGCGTGACCCAGTAGGTCTTGTCGGTTTTGTATACCTCAGGTGTACCGAGGTCTTCATTCGTATCTTCGACAGCCTTAAGCAAGTCCTTAGCCAGCTCTGAATCAGCTGGATACACCGCTGCTACGGTAGTTACCCCAAACCCACTATCTGCTTGCTGCAGTACATAGACGTTTTCAGTACCAATCTT
>JAIYEC010000043.1 GCA_027487145.1 bacterium
CGTTTGCGCATACGTATTAAATAGTTATTACTAAAGCCGGGCTGCCGCCCGGCTTTAGTATATGCGTTGCCTTCAAACGTACACTCCGGCTGAAGCCGGAGGTTTTTAGAGATAATAAAAACAGCGGGCCAAGCCCGCTGTTTTTAGAGTAGTTATACCAACACACTACTTGGATCACCAACATCTTTGAAGTGTCCATACTTCTCCCGAAACGCATCTTTGATTTCAACCCCATGCTGCTTCAAGAGTGCTTCGTACTCATCTCGTTCGAGTGTCTCTACTTCAGCTAGTTTTTTAGAGATAGCGTGGAGAGCATCAATGTGAGTAGTGAGAGCTTCTTTGGCTCGGTTCTTTCCTTCTTCAATAATCCGTGCCACCTCTTCATCAACCACTTTAGCTACTTGAGGAGAAAAACCCCTATCTTCTGAGAAGCCACCACCAATCATTCGACCGCCCGTACCTTCAAGTGCAACCGGACCAATCTTTTCACTCATACCGTATTTAGTGACCATGTCACGCGCCATGTTAGCAATCACCTGCAAGTCGTTTGATGGACCAGTTGAGAGGTCACCGAAGATCATTTCCTCTGTTACATATCCTCCAAGCGTCATGGCAATATCGTCTAAGAATTCGTTCTTCGTATGCATACGACGATCTTGGTCAGGAAGCTTCAGCGTGTACCCTGCTGCTCGTCCTCGAGAGATAATTGATATTTTTTGTACTGGGTCTGCGTGTGGCAAGACTGATGCTACGAGCGCATGTCCTACTTCGTGATACGCCGTTACTAACTTCTCATGCTTTCCAAGCACATGACTCTTTCGCTCAGGACCTAGCATCACCTTCTCAATTGAACGAATGATATCAAATTGTGATACTTTCTTTCGTTCTTCACGAGCGGCGAGAATAGCTGCTTCATTCATGAGTGAGTAGAGGTCAGCTCCAGAAAATCCTGGTGTTCGCTGAGCAACCAGTTCAAGATTTACATCTTCTTGTAACGGCTTCTTGCGAGCGTGAACGGCTAAGATTTCTTCTCGGTCTTTTCGATCAGGAAGATCAATCGTCACCCGACGATCAAATCGTCCTGGACGAAGAAGCGCTGGGTCAAGTACGTCAGGCCGGTTAGTTGCTGCCATCACTATCACCTTAGCGTTTGGCTCGAAGCCATCCATCTCAACGAGAATCTGGTTGAGGGTCTGTTCGCGTTCATCATTACCACCACCAACACCGGTTCCTCGTACTCGTCCCACCGCATCGATTTCATCAACGAAGATAATTGCTGGCGCTGCCTTCTTAGCCATCGAGAACAAGTCACGTACTCGTGAAGCACCAACCCCCACAAACATCTCAACAAATTCAGAACCAGAGATTGAGAAGAATGGCACACCGGCTTCTCCCGCTACCGCGCGAGCCAAGAGCGTCTTTCCTGTTCCGGGTGCTCCCATCATCATCACTCCTTTGGGAATCTCTGCTCCAATATCAAGAAACTTCTTAGGGTTCTTGAGGAAGTCGACGATTTCTTCTAGTTCACGCTTGGCTTCTTTGGCTCCGGCTACATCTTTAAAGGTCACCTTTTTACTTCCGTCATTTGGATCAATCATGCGCGCCTTTGAAGAACCAAAGTTAAGCGCTTGCATACCAGCTCCTTTGACTGAGCGAGTGAAGAACCAAATTACGACTCCTAAAAATAAGAGTGGGAAAAGAAACGGCGCAAACTGTGAAAACCAATAGCCAAACCCAGTCTCTCTTTGCACATCAATCTTAATCTTGTTGAGTTCATCGGTAGTGACACCAAGATTGGTGAGTGATTCAGATACAGATGCATCTACCTCACGCTTGGCTTTGCCTGGGGCACGAGTGTCATCAGTGTAGTCAATCTCCAGCTCGCTTCCACGAACAATGATTGATGAAATCTCACCGGCCTTTACTTGTTTTACTACGTCGGTAAGTGCCACCTCCTCTGGTTTCACTCGATTCTCAGTGAGGTATGAAAAACCAGCTGTTACCAAAATGAGTAACATCACCGTGGTGAGCATGTTGTTCCAGAAATTGCCCGGACCAAGTGGTACTTTCTTTCCCAAATCTTTTATCTGTCCTGCCGCATCCTTCTTCGCAGGTGGAATTGGTGGAAGCGCTTTTTCAGGTGGCACTCCCTCGGTTACTTCAGGGTTGCTTATCTCAATTTCAGAAACCTTCTTGTCTTCTAATTCGTCGTTTTTAACGGGGTTATTCATATGGGGGCATTATACCTATAAAATCGCTTTTTACTAGATATTTACAGTTTTACTCAGTCGCCCAAAACAAACTTTGTTTTGGGCGACTGAGTAATTTGCTATAGTAGTTGGTACGTAGCCATGACCACATATCTTTCACACAAAAAGGCCCACTTTGACTATGAAATCCTTGAGACATACGAGGCCGGTTTGGTGCTACTTGGACATGAAGTAAAGTCTATTCGAGCCAGTCGAGGCAAGCTAGAAGGTGGTTTTGTGATAGTCCGCGGTAGCGAAGCCTTTCTGGTCGGAGTTAACATCAATCCATATCAGCCAAGCAACCACCTTAAAAAACACGATGCAGAACGTCCCCGCAAGCTACTCCTAAAGAAAAAAGAACTTCTTGAAATAGAAAAACAAACTGAAACTGCTGGTTTGACAGCCATCCCGCTTAAGTTGTATAATTCCGGCCGGAATATCAAGCTTCAATTGGCTGTTGTGAAGGGTAAAAAGAAGCACGATAAACGTGAATCTATCAAAGCCCGCGACACCAAGCGAGACATTGAACGTATTTTGAAAACTCAATAACTTGGATACTACAAGGTGGTTACCATGCTTCAAGGGGAAGTATGGATGACAGCCGCTTGTACATGAGGGGACCATA
>JAIYEC010000004.1 GCA_027487145.1 bacterium
ATCTACGCTGTTAATTGGTTGTAAGCCATAGGGAGCTGAAACGGTTGGATAAGCCATTTGATACTCCTAATTAATAAGTTAAGAACCTTTACCAAAGGAACTTGTCGTTTTTCCCTCATTAAAGAGAGGCATACGAGGATCGCTTTGGCGCATAAGAGTGTTCTCTACAGCATCCATCTGAGCATCGGCTTGATTAGAGTAATATTTATTACGCTGTTGCACGAACTCTTCAGGGGTTTTGCAAAGTAACAACCCGCCAATCTCAACATTGTCTTTATAACGACTATTGGGATCAGCTAGCAGTCGTAATGCAGGTTGCTCTTCCATTGGCACTGGTTCCCAACCTTCTCTGAGTTTGGCAGATAGGTTACGTGGGTCAGCGCTATTTAAAGACGCAACACGAATCCAACGATAAGCGTACCCAGCCTGTTTGTCTGGCTCTGGTAACAACTCTGCGGGAGCCCACTGCTTGGGGCGCTCTAGGGTTGCTCGGGTTTCTACTTCGCGGTCAATTCTTTTTTCAGCCATTTAGGGCCTCCAGTTTTTTGATTTCAAGAGCATATTGCTCCGGGGTTAGTCCTAACTTCTTCGCCAATGCAACTTGTGTGTTTGTCAGCCGTATCCGTTTGGAGGATGTGCTGCGCGTTGCAGGTGCGACTACGTTACTTGGTTTCCGGACAGGTTCGGCTGCCGGTTTTTCAACCTCCGGTTCCTCAAATTGCTCTGGGAATCGTTTACGCATTGTTTCGTCAATACGTTTGTAATACTCGTCAGAACCGATAGTAACACCATTTCGCTTAAGTTTTTCATGTAAACCCAGCGCGGTTGCGGTCATTTCTTCATCTTGACCAAACCAAAGGTTGTTTTCTTGCCACTCCGTAGCCTTTCTGTCGGGTTCTGGAGCTTTTTCAGCCTGTTGAGGGATTTGTACCTCATTTTTTTCCTCTTGTAAAGCAGGCATCTTGAAGTTTTTTATTCTATCAAGCTGCAGGGTGGCGTTTGTAATAGACTGCTGGGCATTCATCATGCCTTCGCTATCACCCCCCTCATATGCCTCTTTGTAGGATTTTTTAGCCATTTCTAGCTGTAAATCAGCCGCTGTTTTCATTGCAGCAACGTATTCTTTTTCCCCGTTAGAGAGTAAGTCCTTAATCCGCTTGTTTTCTTCCATCAAACGCTGAGCAGCATCAATAGCCGCTTGGCGCTCTCTATCAGAAGAATCCGCACGGCGACGCTCGTCATGCCAGACCTTTTTCATCTGCACGAGCTTTTCTTTAGCCTCTAAACTGTACTTGTCTAGCTCATCAACTTCGAGCTTTTCAACCAGTTCTTTGGGTAAAGGCTTGCGGCCCCGGTCTTCCGGTGGGGTATCGTCTTCAATCTCAATTTCTATTTCGGGACTACTTTTAGCTTCCAGCTCTTCGGCAGGGGGTGCTTCTTCTTTGCCTTTTGCCTCTGCTTCGTCTGGAAACTCAAATTCTACTTTTTCCATTTCAGCCATTTTTGTTAGCTCCTTTAAATAAACTTACGGCTAATCCCGCGAGGATCGTCAACAACCGCCTCAACAGAATCATCGTTAATAATGCGAAATTCACGACCGTGGATAACAAGGCGTGTACCTGCGTTTGGTCGTACTAAGACAAAATCGCCTTTTTTACACCAGGCACCATTAGGAAAACGGGCTGGGTCTTTGTAGCAATCAGGACCTAAATCCACGACAAACAATACAGTGGTCAATAACTCATCATAACGAAGAGTTTCGTCCGCTTTTGCCAATCCGCTATCAAATTCTTTTTCCACTTCTGGAATGGCACAAAGAATTCTATAACCTTGTGGTTTTGGTAACTGCTTTGCTTTTTCTTCTGCTTCTTTATTCAATACTGCTGTTAGATCTATTGCTTGTGATAAATCTAAATTACTCATCAGAATGCTCCGTTTTTTGTTTCAGGTCTAATACTTCTTGCCGCGCAATGAGCAGACCGTGTATCTCACCACACATCCTTTGGTAGTCGGCAAAGTCTTTGGCTTGTCCGTTTGCTACCCAATCCCGTTTTTGTACGAGTTCTTTATCTAGTTCTTGTACTAGAGCGTCAAATACATCCATTAATCACCTTTCTTGGGTTTCTTTTCCTTTTCAGGTCTTAGTGCTCCAAAAGCTTCTTGGATAAACATCTTCTCCTTTTCATCCCGCATTTGTGCTGCAGTCTTTAAGGCGTCAAACTTGTTTCGATCTGCATCGTTTTTGGCTTGTGTGGCCACACGCTCTTGATCAACGGCGATTTGTTGTGCCTTGAGTATTGCGTCGACTTGATCTTTTGTTGCTTTACGTTGCTGCTCTGCTTGCTTAATCTGAAGCTCTTGCATCTGCATCTGGATGAGTGGGTCCTGCGCTTGTTGTTGCGCCTGCTGTGCTTGAGCTTCTTGCTGTGCCTGGCCAAGCAGTTTGGTGCTAGCCTGGGCCATGAGGCGGGACAATTCAACTTCCACACTCTTAGGTAATACCTGCTCGTCATCTTCTTCGTCGATAACAGGGATACTAACTCCAAGGGTTGCCTCAATCTGTTTGCGATACTCCATGCCTACGTGCTCGTTAATGTGAGCAGTCATTGCCGCTTGCATCATCTGAGCAATCTGTGGGTTCATGGCCAAGATCTGCTGAATCTTAGGATTTTGCATTCCAGTAGTATGTACTTGAATATGCGCTTGGTGGTCCTGATACATAAAGGCTTTTACTGGCTTGCCACGCAAGACGTTCATATTCTCGGTAACTGGATCCGTAGGCTTCTCGTCGTCTTCCATAGGGACCAGCTTTGCCGCGTTTCTAATTCCGAGCACCTCAAGCATCTGACGATGTAAGAGCGGCATATTGTAGATTTGTGGGGACTGTTGCGCCAATTGAAGAACTGCTTGGTACTGAACAATCTTTTGCGCCATCGTTGCTGCATTAGGGTCCGAGACCGGTATAACTTCAACATTGTCATAGTCCGATTTTTTCGCGCGGGGCGAGCCTTCAACGGGTACATAGCTGTAGTCTTCTGGGGTGTAGTCTGCAATGATTTTCTTTAGAAGCTTAAACTCCCGCTTCATTGAGTAATGGATACGTGCTTGAACCGCACTCATTACCTTTAGGGTTCTCTCTAGGATTGCTAGGGTTGTACCGACAGGCGCATTCGCGCTCATGTCAGAGACTTTCATATCGCTTACGGAAGCAAACGCACGACCTTCTTGAATTACTTTATCGAGCAATTGGGCTAAAACTACTGATGGCTCTTTATAAGGTAATGGCAGGATGTTGTCACGCATGGTTCCAGATGGAACATCTACGTCTCTAAACTCTCCAGGAGCAATCGGGGTATCGTCACCTCTTATCCGCAAGCCACGGGTCTTAAAGCCGCCCGGCAAGTTTGAGAGGGTTCCAGCATCGACAAGCTGTCTAAGCATAGAGGTACCAGACTTAGCAAAAGCCCCAATAAGATGAATGAGACCAAAACAATAGAAGCCGAAACCAGGAATGTAACCGTAGTGGACGAAGTGCTGTCTCTTTTGATGTGTCTCATCGTCTGGCTCCCAATTGCGACGAATTGCTAAAATAGTATTACTGCCCTTTTCCATAGTTACCACATACGGCAGTGCAATCCCTGTTTCTTTTCCGTCTTTATCTTTATGCTCGTAACCAAGAAGATCTAACTCAACGTGCATCTCAAGAATCTTGTAACGGTCATCGGTTGATGCTTTAAAGCCTAACTTCTCCGCAATCTTCTTCTCAACTTCGTCAAGGACGTTGTTTGGCTCACCTAAGTCTACATCGCGATAGAAGCCAGCATGTTGTAATCGTTTTAACTCGTTCTCAGTCTTACGCATCACGTGGGTAATACGTTCTGCAGTCTCTAAACTAGAGGCGCCATAGGGCACCACAATGTCTTCTGCAGGAACAAACATGGCAACCTGACGGTCTAGTGCCGGGTCGATATAAATCTTTTTGAACGCGTTGCCTGCAAGGCCCAAGCCCCATAACATTCTCTCGTGTTCAGGTCTGTACTCCTGCATCACATCTGTTAACTGGTAATTCATGTCATCTTTGACACGCTCGGCTGCTTCTTTTTTCTCGGTGGTTTCTTTACCAATAATCTGTGTCTTAACGGGTCCCGCTGCCGGGAATGTAGACATCATGGTTTCAGACTGAAACTTAACTAACGCTTCGGAGAGGATCGGATGATATACACCACACGCACCTTCCCAGGGTTCTGCTCGCTCTTCAATCTTTAGGCCCAGTAACTCTAAGCCATCAACGTATGTTTGGATCCAGTCTTTTCTACTACCAATATCAGAGTCAAAATCGCCAATTAATTCGCCGGCTAAACTAGTTAACTCGCCCTCGCTCATTTGCTCCGCAAGGTTAGCATCAAAATCTTCGTCTGTTTCTTTAGTGGGCTCTATCTCGATCTCTAGCCCATCAACGCCAATTGTTACCGACTCAGGATCTTCAATCTCAATCTCAATTTCTGGTTCTTCTGCCGCCAAGGCTTCGATTCCTTGTGGGAGTTGGTATAGCGCTTTCTCTATTGCCATAATATTTCCTTAGTAATACGCAACTTTGCGTCTAAACTCTCTTGGTTCATCTTCTTCATCTGAAGCCAACCGAATAAATCCACCTCTTCTAAACCGTAGCAGTGCCTGGGTCATTGAGTCCACCAAGTCATCATGCTCTCCAGACGGGAACGAGGCTACTTCCTCGACTAATTCCTCCGCCCAGTGCGTTCTTGGTACCCACACTCTACCACTTGCAAAAATATCTGCGACAGCGTTCAATCTCGCTATCTTATCATTGCCTTTTGATGGTGTATATTCCTGCACCGGGATACCCATCGCTCTTAGCTCAAATATTAACGGAGAACCCGCCGCTTTTGCTTCCACAATCAGTGAATCTGGCTCCCATTCTCTCCATTCTTCGTACGCGCGTTGTTTTAGCTCCGGAAACTCCATCCTTCTCTTAAACGCATTGAGGGCAATAATGTTAGCCTGCTCCCGACCGGTCGTATCTGGTGCATAAAACACCCCCCACGTCGTACACGCACTGTAGTCGCTTCGTTCTGTCTTTAAGAACGCCGTATCCCACGATTGAATCAAAAATTCACAGAACGGAGGGCTGTCGTCCTCCCACCACTGCCACCACTCCCGCTTAATGATCGCCGAGACGTCGCTTGTGGGCTGCTGCATGTACTGCGCCTGCCATTTTGAGTTCGGTAACTCGGTCCGCAGGGCTTCTAATTCGTCAAGTTTCCAAAACTCAGGCCACAGGGGCTCCCCCGAGGGTAAAATCGCAGGAAAATCAATGACTTCCCAGTCTTCACCCTGTCGCTGCGCCGCCGCTTTGACCACCTGACCCGTTAAATCCTTCTTTGACCACCGCGTCATCACGATCACAATGGCACCACCAGGCTGTAAACGCTGTCTTGGACCGGATGTATACCATTCGTAGGTCTTGTCGTACACCTCGGGGTTTGTTTCGGCTATGGTTGCTTCTTGTTCTGAGTGAGGATCGTCGATAATGAGGATGTCAGCGCCTTTACCCGTGACTGCACCGCCAACACCGATAGCAAAATAGTCTCCGCCATGGTTAGTGTTCCACCGCCCAGCAGCTTTAGAGTCAGACTGTAGTTCAACTTGCGGAAATAGTCGCTTATAGGTCTCGGAATCCACCAAGTTTCTGACTTTTCGTCCAAACCCAACAGCCAATTCAGCAGTGTGGGATGTTTGGATAAC
>JAIYEC010000058.1 GCA_027487145.1 bacterium
ATCGCTCTTTAGCAAACTACTCTCTGATTAACCGCTAATGCCTGCTTAAGCAGGCAGATCGTTCGTTCCGCAGGACGAACCAAAACCACCGGACCTTAGTCCGGTGGTTGTTTATTTTTATTAGTGCCGGGAATGGGACTCGAACCCATACGGGATTGCTCCCACGACATTTTAAGTGTCGCGTGTCTACCATTCCACCACCCTGGCACACGGGACATATCTAAAGATATGCATGCAGGATTATTCATCCCTCGTGTTTGGTATGTACCAAACCCGTGAGTCCTGGGTGGGACTTGAACCCACGAATGGCGGTTTTGCAAACCGCAGCGTTAACCCCTTCGCCACCAGGACAGACTTTCTATTTGAAAGTGTTGCTACTTTAGCACATTAAAGGCTTGTAATAAACAGTCTTTTATTTAAATGTTTGGTATAGTTATTACATATGAAAGAAGTAGCAAAATGGCGACAGAGTAAAAAAGCGCGCTTGGGTATTATTATTGGGTTACTTGTACTGGTGGTTATCATCGCGTTTTTCTTTGAGAAATTGCGACTGTGGATGCTTGGTATCGGTATTGTGCTCTTGGCAGCGCTTGGAATGGAGGTCTCAAACACCGACCTTGATCTTGGGAAATTAATTGAGACAGGTTCTGTTCAAGAATCACTTATTAAGCGAGACATTGAAGGAAATCCAATCTTTGGAGCTACGTGTGAAGAGAATGTTTACAATTGTGGAGATTTCAAAACTCAAACAGAGGCGCAAGAAGTCTATGATACGTGCAATACGTCAGAGAATAGGGATCGTCACGGTCTCGATCGTGATGGCGATGGGGTCGCTTGCCAGAGTTTACCTGCTGGTACCTAAATAAAAAAACAGAGTGCCCTGCACTCTGTTTTTTTATTGCTCGGTTTTTTGTTTTTCGATGTCACGCATGACTTCATCAATGTGTTGTCGATGGCGTTCACCAGCATCAAGCATGTACTCAAGATTAGGGATTCGTTTGAGTCGAGCGTTTTGTTTGAGGTACTGACGCATTTCAGTTCCGCTTCGCTTGAGAAAGATAAGTGCATCTTGCTCCTTGCCGTCTGGAATAGTGGTGAAGAAGACAATTGCTCGTTTGAGATCGGGGGAGATATCAACCCGGGTGATGGTGATGAGAGGATTAGTGTTCGCTTCTTGTTGAACGAAGCGAGCGACACACTCTTGAATTATGTTGCCGACACGGCCTTGGCGCTCTGACATATGTTAGGTAATTACAGTGTCGTATGGCTTGAGGTAGTCACCAGCTGCAATTTCGGCGCGGGTCTCAAGTTGCATACCAAATTCACCTTCAGATACTTGCTGTACATCAGATTTGTACTGCTGGAGGTTTTTGATAGTACCGGTACCAATTTCAATATCACGGCGAAGAATGCGCACTCGTTGGTTCATCTTAATGAGCCCTTCTTCCACCCGGCCACCAAGTACGTGGGTGTACTTCTGGGTACTGAAGTGCTTAAGGATTTTTACTGAACCAGTTTCAATCTTTTCTTCTTTTTTAGGAGTACGGTTCTTCAAAGCAGTGTTGAGCCAGTCTGAAAGTTCGTAGATGATATCAAAGGTATCAATTTCTACATCAAGC
The DNA here is from genome assembly GCA_027487145.1 of bacterium. GTDB lineage: Bacteria > Patescibacteriota > Minisyncoccia > Phycocordibacterales > UBA918 > OLB19. The sequence goes on from JAIYEC010000058.1 coordinate 1,620, forward strand.
CGCTCTGCTAAATCTTTGGCTGGGCGTTCTACTTTTACGTTAAATCCTACAATAATGGCGTCTGAGGTAGCACTGACAGTTTGGACGTCGCTGGCGGTGATGTCACCAACCGTCGCGCCAATCACTTTTACCGTAATACGATCAGATTCAAACTTATCAAGTTCATGCTGAATCGCTTCGAGTGTTCCGTATACATCAGCCTTGATAAGAATTGGCACAAGTGGCAAAGGTGACTTCTTCGCGATGGTGTTTGGCACAATAGTTTCGTTTTTCTTAGCCAAAATAGCTGCTTCTGCTTCTTTTTTAGTGGTCACGGTGTAGAAGCTAGTTCCAACACTTGGGATGTCATTAAAGCCCACGATTTGGACTGGTGTCGCTAAGCTGGCGGTCTTGATAGTTTTACCAGTAAAATCTTCCATGATCCGTACTGGAGCAAACGCTTCACCAGCTACCACAAACTGACCGCTTTCAAGTGTTCCGTCATGAATGAGAAGGGTAGCCGTGTTACCACGCTTTGCGTCGACGTTACTTTCAATAATTTTTCCAGTAGCTGGTGCGTTGGTGTCTCCGGTCAGTTCTGCTAAGTCTGCTGTAAGCACAACAAGATCTAAGAGATCAGTAATACCCGTCCCGGCTTTGGCTGAGATAGCTGCCCACGGAATATCACCCCCCATACCTTCAACATAGATCTCGTTTTCAATCAAGCTAGTGTGGGTACGATTAATATCAGCGCCTGGCTTATCGATTTTGTTGATGGCCACCACGTACGGAATATTAGCCTGCTTGATAGATTCAAGCGCTTCAAGTGTTTGTGGCTTCACACCGTCTTCTGCTGAAACAATGAGAATAGCCACATCAGCCACATCTGCCCCGCGAAGGCGCATCTTTTGAAATGCTTCATGCCCAGGAGTGTCAAGAAAGGTAATAGTTTCTTTAGAACCTTCTTTGGTTGTGTGGGGTACCACATATGCCGAAAGGTGCTGGGTAATACCACCAGCTTCCTTCTCAACGACGTTACTCTTGCGAAGATAGTCAAGAAGGGTTGATTTTCCATGGTCAATATGACCCATGATGACAACAACTGGCGGTCGCTTGACGATATGGGGTGCTTTGGCTTTTTTGGACATAAATAAAAGGCTGATTGTATTACTGCTCCGGTCGGGGCGTGGGCTACTAAATTAGGTTTTCGCAGTATAGCAGAGATTTACAGAAATGACACCTCATGTCATGATTTGCTCATTCTATGGCGATATTCAAAAAACCGCGTGTCTACCTCGACTACGCAGCTGCAACACCGCTTAGTACAGAGGTTCTAAAGGGAATGCTTCCGTATCTCACGGGAAACTTTGGTAATGCCAGTGCCATCCACACCGAAGGAGTAATAGCACGCAAAGCGGTAGAGGAAGCGCGTGGTCGCGTAGCGACCACGCTTCAGGTTCGTCCAGAATTTGTAACGTTTGTCAGTGGTGGAACTGAGTCCAACAACCTCGCCATCATCGGTGCTGTCGAACAGCTCTTTAGCCAAGGCCGGTCCTTCGCAGATATGGAGGTGGTAACAACTGAGATTGAACATCCGTCGGTACTACGTACAGTGAGATCCCTTCAAGCTCGTGGGGTGGGCGTGAAGTATGTGCCTGTCGATAAAGAAGGGTTTGTCGATCTCAACGCACTTCGTGCTCTCTTGAGTGAAAAGACAGTGTTGGTCTCTATGGCCTACGCTAACAGTGAAATTGGTACGGTCCAAAAACTTCACGCCATTAAAAAAGTACTGACAGAAGCAGAGAAAAGGTTTGGCACTACAATTACCTTCCATGTTGATGGCGCCCAGGCTCCACTGTGGTTACCGTGTCAGTTGGCGAACACGTACGCTGATCTACTATCGCTTGATATGGGGAAATGTAATGGTCCAAAAGGAGTAGGAATGCTCGTGCGAAGCCGCAGGGCAATTATCTCATCGACCCTCTTTGGTGGTGGACAGGAAAGTGGTTTCAGACCTGGAACCGAAAACACTGCCGGAATAGTCGGAGCCAGTATTGCGCTTGCGGTAGCCCAAAAAGATTTTTTGAATCGAGCTACACGAGTTGCTCGAGTTCGTAATAGTGGAATTGAGTATATTCTCAAAGAAATTCCGCAAGTGGTTTTAAATGGAGTAACCGGAGACGGTCGCTTAGCAAACAATATTAATATTTCAATCCCGGGTATCGATACAGAATTTGCGACGATTGTGTTGGATAAACATGGATACGCTGTGTCGACGAAGTCAGCCTGTGCCGGCGCAGGCGGGGGAGAGAGTGCTGTCGTGAGGGCTCTTTCTAATGACCCTGCCCGCTCCCGCTCCACCCTCCGTATTTCATTATCACCAGAGACGACTTTTCAAAATCTCAAGGACCTCACCAAGGTCCTCAAAGCTCATATTGAGAAGATGTCAAAATATTGACAATCGTAATATTTTATGAAATAATATTAAAAGAGAACAGATTGCTGTTCTCTGTACTTTTCTTCAAGAAAGGAAAAGAAAGTGAAAAAAGTACCAAAATCGGAATCTAGAAGATCTCCGGAAGAAACGCGGGCTATTTTCCGGCGTGTTGAGGAAATAATGGCTGATGAGCCTCCTGTTACACTAGATCATGAGCCAACTCATGAAGAGATGCAGGAACGCATGTGTATACATAGTAAACGCAGGCACGAAATGCAGGCAGAGCGTAAGCTTCACCTAAAGACAGGAGACGAATCAGAGTAAACTATCTCCCGGTACAGGTCTTTGGTGTGATTTAAGATTGAGTCGTAATGATTCATAGTGATGGGATAAGCTGGGCTTATATACCACTCGATGGAATCTTGCTGTTGTAAGGTTCAATTTATTTTACTTGATTGCGTGCCCTAAATCGGTTAAGTAAACCGACACACCTCCGTTTCGACGGGGGTTTTTATTTTTTTGACTATCTCATTTTTTTGTTGCAATATAGCTTTGTCTGTCGCGTAGTAAAAGTAAACGTCAGATTTATACCGACCTGCCTGCCAAACCGACTATTGAACGTGACATAATAGACTTATATTTATGCCGAATTTTCACAATTTTACATCAAAAGCCAAAGAAGCAATCCGCAAAGCCCATGAGCTTGCCATAGAACGTGGTCAAAATCACGTGAGTCCAACGCACTTGTTGGCGGCTCTGGCTATGCAAGATGAGAGTGCTGTTATCGCCATTCTCGATCGACTTGATATCGACATTATTGCCTTTACCGACCTCTTGCTTGAGGCACTCGAGACACCAGAAGTACAAAATACGATTTCCCAATCATACCAACTCTATCTGACGCCAGAGTTAGCTAAAGGGTTAGAATTTTCTGTCACGTACGCTGAACAACTTGGGGATTCGTATGTGGGAGTAGAACATTTGTTTGTTGCCGCTCTTGAACACCCTGGTCCAGCGATTGAGATTTTGCAGCGCACTGGTATCCAAAAAGATAAAGTCCAAACTACCATTAAAGAACTTCGTGAACACAATGTGAGTGACGCACAATCACCGAAGAAGTTCCGTACACTCTCCAAGTATACTCGTAACCTCACCAAGTTGGCGCAAGAAAATAAAATCGACCCGGTAATTGGTCGTGATAGTGAAATCCAGCGAGTCATTCAAATCCTTTCAAGACGAACAAAAAACAATCCGGTACTCATTGGTGAAGCTGGTGTAGGAAAGACAGCTATCGCTGAAGGGTTGGCACAACAGATTGTGCTTGGACAAGTTCCAGAATCTGTGAAGAACAAAGAAATTCTTTCACTCGACCTCGGACTATTAGTTGCCGGGACAAAGTTCCGCGGAGAATTTGAAGAGC
>JAIYEC010000056.1 GCA_027487145.1 bacterium
ATCTCTTAAGTAAATAATTGTATGTCGCAAAAGCTTCTTAAATTAACCATAGCTCGCGTCGACGGCCCTGTCTTTGATGGGGAAGTCGTCTCAGTCGTTGTGCCAAGTGTTACAGGAAATCTTGAATTACTCGGCGACCACGAACCACTCATCACGCCACTCAAGCACGGCATTGTCCGCGCTAAGAAGGCAGATGGTTCAGTCGAAACCTTTGATCTTGAACGAGGGACACTTGAGGTTAGTCGCAATCACGCTACAATCCTTATCTAGAAAAAGCCACGCACTGCGTGGCTTTTTCTATACAAAATGAATGAAGAGGAGTATGCTTAACTACATAATTATAAATATATGTCTGAACAAACAACTTCAAGAGTAAATCCATTAGTAATTGCTGCCATTATCCTCGGTGGAGCATTCATATTATGCGCCGGTATTGCAGGGTATACTGCGTATCAAATTAAAACAGCTGATGATGTGATTGAGGTTACCGGTTCTGCTAAGGTTCCGGTACAGGCTGACTTTGGACGATGGACACTTACTTTGGATACACAAACAGGACTCACCGATCAGCAGGCCGGGTACGCGCGTCTTGAAGGTGCCGCCAACAAAATTAAGGCGTACTTCGAACAGCAAGGTCTTACTTCATTTGAGACACCTTCTCCAATGACAAATCCGGTATTTGTCTATCCTCAAAATGCTGAACCAATCCAAACTGGATACACAGTAACTCGTACCTTTGTCGTGAGTTCAGATGATGTACAAAAATTGACTTCACTTGCAAACAACATCGAACCACTTGTGGGTGATCAGTACACGGTCACTTCAAACGGCATTGAACTTACGTACCAAAAGCTTCAAGAAACTCGGGTAGAACTTTTGAGTGATGCGATTACTGATGCAAAAGCTCGAGCAGAATCGATTGCAAAAGAATCTGGTAAACAAGTTGGGGAACTACGGTCAGCAACCGGTGGAGTAGTACAAGTACTTCCACAGGGTGGGGTAGAAGTAAGTGACTATGGCACGTATGACACCAGCAATGTAAATAAGGAGGTTATGGTCACTATTCGAGCTACGTTCTCTCTTAAATAAGCTTGATTGCTTAAAAAATCGGGCGTGCTAAAATCTAGCGCGTCGGGCGCTTAGCTCATTTGGTAGAGCGCTTCCATGGCATGGAAGAGGCGAGCGGTTCGAATCCGCTAGGGTCCACCGGGATAAATCAATAAGCCCTTCACAATTCGTGGAGGGCTTATTGATTTAGCAAGCAAACTGCTTTGCTTGCGTATCACGGTGGAAGGCGCAAGTATGTTTCTAGCTCATTCATAGAGCTAGAAACAACTGAGCCGGGGTCGCAAGTACTTAGTGCTCACAGGTAGCGAAAGCTACCGAGAACACTTAGTAACTTGTGACCACATCGTGTAAGCCGGAGACATGTCGCTCTGCGACAGTCGAGGCGGGTGAGAAATGGGATGGGACCCATTTCGCAAGACCTTGCCAGCTATTTTTGTGAGTAAAACGAGACAAAATAGCGACAAGGTGTACAGAATCTGTAAGATTCGAGAACACTTAATGATTTATGAATACTATGTTTTTGAAAGAGCGTCTTTAAGAAAATCGACTCCCTCACTATGGATAATGTGTCCAAAATTTGAGTAAAATCGCAACGTAACATCAGCACCGTGATCGCTTAAGTACTCAGCTGTTTTACTAACGCGGAGCTTTGGAATGTGAAAATCTTCTTGATCACAACCAATATAAATAGGAGTGTGACCCAGAGAGCCAGCTATTTGCTGGTTGACTTCTCTATCTTCTCCAATGAAACCTCCACTGTAAATTGCTACTGCAAGATAAATCTTAGGATAGTGTTTGACGTATTCAGATACTAAACAGGCTCCTTGAGAGAAGCCGGCAAGAGCAATTTGTTCGGCTGAGATTTTAAACTCGCTGTCCAAAAACGATATGAGTGTAGATATGCGTTCAATTGATGAATTTAAGTTTGGTTGATTGACATCTTGTAGCTCTGTAAACGGCCTAGGATACCAGGTATTGTCTGCAGCTTGAGGCGCCAACACGAGCACATCATCCTGTATGTTAAGATACGGTGTAATGCTCAATATATCTACGGCGGTTGCACCTCGACCGTGAAGTAATAGTAGTGCTTTAGTTGGATTTACTAAGTTACCAGAAAACAATACCTTTTCATTGCCGTGTGGTAATTTTGAGCTCGGAACTTCGATGTTATTTTTTGTCACGGGGTAAAGTAAGTGGAATTAAGTGCGCTTCAATTGTTTTGCGGTGCGGTTCGTATTGGGGCGGAAGTACAAGATTTTCTCCAAGTTCAGAGGCTGATTCGTCTACAGTAAATCCTATATCATCTGTTGCAATTTCAAACAGGATTGAGGCTGGAGTCATAAAATATACTGAATGGAAATACTTGCGGTCTATGAAACCTGTAGTATTAACACCGAGGTCTTGTACTTGTTTTTCTAATAGCATAAGTTCATGATCGGTCTCTGCTTGAAAAGCGATGTGATGAATAGAACCAGCCCCTTGGCGAGCTTGGGGAACAAGAGGAACTTGTTTGGTAGCAAGAAATTTACCTGGCCACGAACTTGCTTCATAGCGAGTCGCTCCATCTTTAATTGAGACTTCGGTGTAACCAAGTCCTTCCGTTAAAATAGGTTCAATTGAGATACTGTCAGGTACATGAAGAAGTACACCATAGAAACCCTGTAAGCTGTATTCTTGGGGAATTGGACCATCTTTCCAATGCTCCACAACATTGTGTACCGGTGATTCTACCAGCCCGATTACGAGCCCGTCAGGATCTTTAATCATGAGGCAAGACTCACCGAAAGGAAGGCGTTTTTCCTCGCAGACTACTTGATATGAAGTCGCTCGTTCTTTCCAAAATGTAAGAGAGTTTTGTGGAACGGCATAGTAAATACTGTTAACTTCACCACTGCCATGAGTACCATCAGGGATACCTGCCCAATAGAAAAAAGTGAGTGCGGTGCCGGGAGTACCAATAGCATCACCGTAGTAAAGGTGATATGCGCTTGGATCATCAAAGTTTACGGTTCTTTTTATAAAGCGCTGCCCTAGAAAGCCTTCATAAAAATCAAGATTTGCTTGTGGATCACTCGTAATAGCGGTGATGTGATGAAGACCCTTCGTTTTTGTCATATGCAGATTGTATTAGAGTTGTCATGTCAAGGCAATCAAAATCATACTTTTTTAAAGTCATTTCTACGATTTTATCTGAATTTTTGCTATACTGACACCATGAATAGTAAAGATATCCCTCAAGACGTGGACAACACCCCAAAAACAACCTTAGAAAACTCACCCAAATCTATCGCAGAACGAATCTATGAAGAAATAGATGAAGAGCGTAAAGAAGTAAAACGAGACGCTGTCTTAACAGTTGTTACGTTTCTTGGGTTGATTTCTGGAGTCATATTTGAGTTTACCGATACTCCAGTGTTGTATCAGAACATAGCATTTGCAATCGCATACCTGGCTGGTGGTATTCCAGCCGCTATCGGCGCTTTTGAGGAACTTCTTAAGAAAAAGCTTGATATCGACTTGCTTATGGTGCTGGCTGCTCTCGCCGCAGCTGGTGTTGGTGAAGTACGGGATGGAGCCATTCTCCTCTTCCTCTTTAGTCTTGCCGGCACCCTTGAAGGCTATGCGATGGGAAGCACAAAACGTGCTGTTGCGTCACTCATGAAGCTTCGTCCAGACGAAGCCAATGTACTTAATGCTGATGGCACAACTACCAGAGTCCAGGTAGAGCAACTAACACTTGGCCAAAAAGTAATTGTTCGTCCAGGTGAACGACTGCCAATTGATGGTGTAATTGAAGTTGGTGAAGGAGCGATTGATCAGTCGTCTGTCACCGGTGAATCTGTACCGGTTGATAAAATGCCTGGTGACCTTGTCTTTGCTGGAACGGTAAATCAAAACGTCGTACTAACGGTGCGAGTCACTAAGACCGCCGAGCAATCAACTATTGCTCGCATGATTAAGCTGGTAACTGAAGCGAGAGAAGCGCGGTCGCCAAGTGAGCAATTTAGCGATTGGTTTGGTGAGAAATACACGTACGTAGTTCTTTTTGGTAGCATTGCAGCACTTGGTATCTTCCTCCTTACCGATATGCCAACTGATATGGCTTTGTACAAAGCAGCGACACTGCTTGTAGTAGCTAGTCCATGTGCAATTGTGATTAGTGTTCCAGCAGCTGTGCTCTCAGCCATTGCTGCTGCGGCACGTGGAGGAGTCCTCTTTAAGGGTGGGGCAGCGCTTGAGCAATTTGGATCAGTTGATATTGTGGCCTTTGATAAAACCGGGACACTCACACACGGAAATATGACAGTGACCAACGTGGTTACATTATCGTCAGTCTCAGAGTCACGAGTACTTGAAATTGCTGCTACCCTTGAAGCGTACTCAGAACACCCAATTGCAGCTAGTATCCGCACGTACGCCACAGAAAAAGGCGTAAAAAGCCTCGAGGCTACCGGCGTTGCTTCGGTAACAGGTAAGGGAATTGTAGCTACTATCGATGGTGTTGAATATTTCGTTGGAAACCGCAAACTACTCTCTGACAAACAAGTTCAATTACTTGCTGATGATGAAAACGCCCTCTCTGCACTTGAAGACGAAGGCAAAACGTCAGTAGTAGTTGCGACTAAAGGTGAACTTATCGGCATTATTGCGGTCGCAGATACCCTCCGTGAGTCAGCGCTTGATATGCTTGGTACACTTCGAAAACAAGGAGTGAAGCGCTTTGTTGTGTTAACCGGTGATTCAGAACGCGTAGCACACTCGATTGGTCTGAAGCTTGGGCTTTCATTAGATGAAGTAGAGCACGACCTCTTGCCCGAAGATAAGGTGAACTTCATTCAAGCACTGCGGAAGCATGGGACCGTTGCCTTCATTGGTGATGGTGTGAACGATGCGGCTGCTCTTGCGACTGCCGATGTTGGGGTTGCGATGGGTGTAGGTGGTAGTGATGTTGCACTTGAAGCGGCTGATGTCGCCCTCTTGTCTGATGATTTAAACCGACTTGCCTATACCCACAAACTTTCAAAGCGAGCAAATGCAATCATCAGGCAAAACCTGGTGTTTGCGGTAGGAATCATGGGTATCATGGTAGTGACAACTGTTTTCTGGAATCTACCACTACCACTTGGTGTTATCGGGCATGAAGGAGGAACGTTGCTTGTAGTAGCCAATGGTCTTCGACTGCTGTTCATGACGAGCTAACCACTAGTTACTCCTAACTTTCGTACCTATACATGCCTAAAGATATTCTCACCTCATATGCTGGAGCTCTGGCGATTGATGCTGTACCCACCTGTAACGCTAGCGATACAGCTGAAGTAGTACAGGCCTACGTCCAAAATAACGCGCACTCTTTCGTCTCTATAGACTATATCTACGTCTTAGAAGACCATAAACCAGTGGGGGTATTCTCAATGCATGAATTGCTGTCAGAAAAGAAATCAACTCTCGTTCAGACATTCATGACAGCGCCAGTTGCGCATGTACATGTACGAACCGATAAAGGACATGTTGCTGAGCTGGCATTAGCTGAAAGTATTAAGGCTGTGCCAGTGGTGGATGATATGGGACGGTTTATGGGTATTATACCTGCGGATGTAATTCTTCAGATTCTAAGCGAAGAACACTCCAATTATCTGTATAAGATAGTGGGTATCAATAAACAGCGAGACAAAAAGTTTATTGAACTTTCATTCTTCGAGCAAGTAAAAACGAGAATCCCGTGGCTCATTCTTGGATTGTTCGGTGGCCTCATTGGAGCCGTAATCGTTCGGTACTTTGAAGAGTCATTAAGTGAACAACTGTTTGTAGCGGCTTTTATTCCAGCGATTGTCTATATTTCAGATGCGGTAGGGAATCAAACTGAGATGTTGGTGGTACGGGCGCTTGGACGAGATAAGGATTTTTCAATCATGCACTATCTCGCCCGAGAGCTCTCAGTTGGTTTTGTGATTAGTGCCATACTCGCATTCTTGATTCTCGGTCTTTCCTACGTCTGGCTTCACAATGTGACGATGAGCGTTACGTTAGCCATTGCGATTGTAGCTACGACGCTCTTTAGTATTGTCTTTACTGTCATTTTGCCGTGGCTTTTGAAGCGGATTGGTTTTGATCCAGCCGTTGCAAGCGGACCTTTAGCAACCGTTATTTGTGACGTCTCGAGTGTGACTATCTATCTTCTTGTCGCAACTGCGTTACTATAAAAAAGCGCCTTTAGGCGCTTTTTTTAGGCTTGAAGTAGTGTCTGAAGTTTTTGATAACAATCTAGATGATCTTCCACTAACACTGTCTCTATAACTCCAATAACAGCTTCATCATTTCCACCTGGATACAGTCCATCACCGAAGTAGATACATTCATCTTTGTCCCAATTCATGAAGTCAATTAATTTTTGGACATTGGTACCTTTGTGTCTGTCTTTATGAATATAATCTAAACTTGTTGTTCCTCCAATTTTGACCACTAAGTCCGCTGAAGCAAACGGAATTTTATTAAGGAGTGAAAAACGTTTTATTCGATCTGGATCGTAAGCTTTTTTGATCTCAATTGGAGCTGTGTTTCCAATCGGGCTGAAGGTGATTTGCGCTCCACGGTCTTCAATTGGATTCCACTCATGATTGACTTCATGTTCTAGGATTTCAATCACTTCATTGATATGGTCGAGAATTTCAGTGCGGTGGTGTTCTTCAAGTGGAGTGTACCAGAGCTCGGTGCCGTCTGGCCCTTCAGCATGATTACCGTTTTGACCAAGACGAAATGCTGGCAAATCGTTACTTTGCCACTTAATTTTTTCATTCTCTTGACCTGAGACAATCACTACATCTTCCTGACGGGCAGCAAGCAAATCATACATGTCTTGCAAAATTGGTTGTCGCGCTGGAGCAATAGTTTTGTCCATGTCAAAAAAGAGGTGCTTGTATGTTTTCATATCAGATAGCATACAAAATAGTGTAGAAAAGTAAAATTAAAAGATTTTAAATGATACTATTTCTGTATATGACTATATTTGTGCTGCTCGTTTCTATTATTCAGAGTTTCTCGATTTCGCTTGGGGTAGGTTCTTCAACGTTAGCAATTAGTAACTTTTTTGTAGCGATTGCTGATGGAAAGATTGACGACACAGAACGTCGCATGATGGGAGTAGTCTATATTGTGCTTCGAGTGGCTATGATACTGATCCTTATCTCAACTCTCATTCTCTTGTCACTTGCGTACGCTTCAACTGGTCTTGCTGGAATGAGTGCCTTTCATTTTGGACAGATTATGGCGACGATAGTTTTATTCGTAAATGCCATGCTTATGACGGCTCATCTCATGCCCAGTAACTTTGGGCCAGCTATCCAAGCAGGGAATTGGTACACCTTAGGAATACTTTTTGCCCTAGTACCACTTGGTCTTACTGGTTTTACCTTCACACAGTTTTTCCTCGCATACATTACCTGGCTTGTACTGGCCGTTAGTATCATCAACGGCATCATGGCGCTCCTGCGAGCGAGAAGACACGGAGTCCTAACTAAGTAGATATAAAAAACCGCGGTATGACCGCCGTTTTTTTAGTATTAGCTTGTCTGTAGCTTGGCTTTCTTCTTTAACTCCGCCCTATAGTAGAGGACAGGCACCATAATCAGAGTAAGCACCATCGCAAACGACAGTCCAAACATGATCGTAAAGGCGAGCGGCCCCCAGAATTCTGAGGTAAGTGAAAGAGGGATCATACCAATCACAGTAGTAATGGTAGTAAGCACAATCGGACGTAATCGTGAAGTTGCCGCGTCAGCCACCTGCTCAAGTAGTGGCTTAGACTTATCGGCGTGATAGAGCATTGAGTCGAGCAAGATGTTTGAGTGGTTGATAATAACTCCCGCCAGCGCAATCACACCAAGCATTGAGGTGAAGGAGAGCGGTAGTCCAAAGAGTGTCAAACCGATAAATACACCAATGAGCGAGTACGGTACTGCAAGCAGAAGGTAGAGTGAATACCGGATTGAGTTGAATGACAGTACGAGAATAGCAAGCATCAGAATGACTCCAGCGATAATCGCAAAGAGCATCTCGGTGAATGATCGATTAATGTCTTCAGTTTCTCCGCCGTACACCACTTCTATTGAGCTAGGAAGTTCTAACTCAGCTTCTTTTGCTTGGAATGCACTTACTACTTCTAGCGCGGTAGTTTCTCCCTTAGTGAACGCACGAACCGTTTCGATTCGCATACCATCCTCTCGTGAAATTGCCGTATTGGCAGGCGCAAGAGTCGGAGTAATAACAGATCCTAGCAGTACCGGAGTACCATCGCGACTAGTTACCGTAAGGTTACTGAGTGTGTCATAACTTACCTCAGGGACAGCAGCTGGATCGGTAGCATTTCCATCTACCGTGAGTCGTACCACGATATCAATATCATCGCCGGCTTCGGTGTAGGTTGTGGCTGTTGTGCCAAATACAGCCGTTCGGAGGGTCTGAGCAATAGCTGCCGAACTGACGCCGGCTGCGCTTGCCTTCGCTTGATCAACCGTCAGCACATACTCTACAGCAGTTGTATCGGTACTAGTTGTAATGTCACGAGTACCTTCAATTGACTGGAGGATAGTCTCAGCTTTATCAACAGCAACTGCAAGCTCATCAAGACTCTCGCCTCGGAACGTAATGAGTACCGGAGCGCCACTTGGCGGGCCATTTTCTTGTTCGGCAATAGTGATTTTTGCATCAGGTATACTTGCAAACTTCTCACGAAGGTAGGTAGAGAATTCTGCTGATGTCATATCGCGCTCTTTTTTGAGCTCGACGGTGATATTGGCAAACTTACCACCCGCATCACTACTTCCAGTAAAGGCTGAACCACTACCAGCAGTTGAAGAAAAAGCCTTGACCGTATCTTCCTCATACAACATCTCTTCTACTGAGCGTAATACTAAGTCAGTTTGATTAACTGGAGTACCTTGCTTTGTTTCGATAGCTACATACACATAATCGACGTTTTCTGGCGGGAAGAAGATAGTTTTTAAGAGTCCGCTAACTGGCAAGAGTAAGACTAAGAAGAATGAACCTGCTAGTACCCAGAGGAATATCTTCTGTTGTTTTTGTTTTCCTAAGAAGGAAACCAATCGTGCTCGATACCACTCTTGTGCTACGTGTGTCCACGCCTCTTGCTTTTGTTCTAGCTTATTTGGAGCGCTGTTTCGGCTCGTGAGAGCAAGTGCTAACAGCGGCACAAATCCAAGAGCCACAAAGATTGACGCAATAAGGACGAAGATAATCGTAAACGGAATCGATGAAATGAATTGACCAATCACACCTGAAAGGAAGAAGAGTGGTGCGAATACCGCCACCGTTGTCATGGTTCCGGCAATAAGTGGCCACGCGTATTCTTTAATTGCTTGCTTAGCGGCTTCATCGGGATTTGGGGCAGTTTTTAGTCGCGTATGGATTGCTTCAGTCATCACGATTCCCGAGTCCACCAAAATACCTACAGCGAGAATGAGCGCAAAGAGACTAATGAAGTTGATGGTATTGCCTGAAAGTAGGAGGCCAATAAATGCAATCACAAACGAGAGAGGAATTGAGAGCGCTGCTACAAGTGATTCACGCCAGCCAATTGTAAGCAGGAGACAAAGCGCTACAAGAACGATGGTTTCAATACCAGCGCTCACAAGACGAGAAAGGTCGTCACGTACTTGCTTACCACCGTCAAAGACATACAGCACTTGAGAACCATCGAGTAGACCGTTTGGCTGCTTAAGAGCATCAATTTTTTCATAGACACCATCTGACATCGCGGTAACGTCAAACCCAGATTTTTTATAAATAGAAAGCGTGAGTGCCTGCTCTGATGGCGCGCCATCAACCGACACTCGTGAGATACTAGATTCTGAACCAACACCATTGGTTACCTGGGCTATATCACCAATAAAGACTGGAAAACCATTTTGTGAGGTAACGGGGATAGTGCGAATTGCGTCGACTGAGTCAATATTCCCCTCAAAGCGGATAGCATACTCTAAGCCGCTAGTTGTAACAGTTCCGACAGGAAAAGAGAGGTTTGCTGATTGTAAGGCAGCCACCACATCCCCAATGGTAAGTTTATACAGTGATAGAGAAGCGCTGTCGATGCTTACTTGAATTTCACGCTCGCGGGTTCCGCTTACTTCAACTTTTGAGACGCCAGGGACATCTTTAAGCGCTGCTTCAAGATCCGAGCCAAGTTCAGTAAATGAAGCCGGATCAAGCGGTGAAGAAACCGAAATAACGTGAACTGGCTGATCAGCAAAGTTTACTTTGGTTACTGTGGGATCGTTTGCTTCACTTGGGAGTTCAGGTTTGGTGAGGTCTACCGCATCTTTTACTAAGTCGATTGAGGTATCCACATCAGCGCGGGCGTTAAACTCAGCTGTAATAACTGATACTCCATCTCTTGAAACAGAGGTGACAGAATCGATACCATCAAGACTTTCGAGATTATTCTCAAGCTTCATAGTGATAAGCTCTTCCATATCTGAAGCTGATGCTCCAGGGTAGACCGTAGTCACAATTCCAATTGGAACAATAACTTCAGGTGAAGATTCTTTAGGAATCAGGTACACCGCATAAAGACCAGCTCCAACGAGAGCAAGCATGAGAAGCCACGTAAATTGACGCTTTTGGAGGAAAAATATCCAGAGAGAGTGCATATATTATTTTGCGATTACTTCTTGACCTGCTTTTAAGCCACGAGCGTCTGTAACGATTCTGGTTTCTTTGGTAAGTCCTGAGGTGATTTCAATATTGTCACCAAGTAGCTGTCCCTTTGTTACGGTAATTGCTTCGAGTTTTCCTTCATTTGATACTGTAAAGACAGTCGTAGCGTCTGGAGTAATCTTAAGGGCTGAAAGAGGCACGATGATTCGTTCATCAACCGCTTCCTTAGAGACTTGTGAAAACGTTACTTTTACGGTGGCGCCGTTAGTGAGACCGCTGTCGGGGTTAACACCTACAACAACCGCCACCTTTCCGTTCGTCGGGTCAAGCGCATCTGCCTTAGCAGTAATGACACCTGAAGCGCCTCCTTCAATTGCTACAGGATCTCCAACATTGAGGTTAGCGCCGTCAATTTCGTTTATAAATGTCTTGATTTGCAAACCATTATTGTTCGCCACAATCGCAGCCGGTTGACCAGGTGAAACGTAGTCGCCGGTCTTAAGGTAGAGTGCATTCACCACACCTTGAATAGGGGAGCGCACAATTGTCTTTTGGTATGCCGACTGAGCTGACTGTAGTGAACCAAGTGCAATTTTGATTTGAGCATCTGAACTTGAAACTGCTCCACCTGAAGCACCGAGTTCGGCTCGACGCTTTGCGTCCCGGGCAGATGCTAGGGTAGAAATAGCACCATCGAGTGAAGTTCGTGTCCCGATGAGGTTTGCACGAAGGGTAGTGAAGTTGGTACTGAATGTCTGCAGTTCAGCATCTGTGTAGCCTCCTACCTGACCACCTTGGTTAAAGATAGTGATAAACATATCTACCATCGTAATAGTCCGTTCCAGCTGATTTTTAGCGTATACAAGCTCGCTGTCGAGATTGCTGCTTGCAGAAATGGTTTGAGATTTCTGTTGCCATTCTGGAAGAAGTCGCTGATAGGCAACTCGTTAATGGTTAAGAGTACTGGGGAAACCGGCACCATCAATTTTAAGACCTGGAACCTGCCCATTTGGGCTACCGAAGAATGGGTCGATACTGTTGTAGACAGTAGAATTGACCGTGTTGAAAGCGTTACGATAGGCTGCTACCGCACCATTTTGGGCTGCCGTCATGGCTGTCTGTGCCTCGTTAACACCAACACCACTTTGAGCTGAAGCAGCTACCGCTGCCTCATAGGCTCCCTGTGCCTGTACTAGGGCTGCTCGTTGAGCACTGTTCTCAAGGGTAGCAATAACTGCTCCGGCCCCTACGGTATCTCCAACCGTTACATTTACAGCAGTGATTCGACCGCCAGATTCAGCTTGAAGATTCGCTTCTGACACAGCCTCTACTTTTCCAACAGTATCAAAACTAGCGCTAGCAGAAAGTTCAGATACAGCTTTTACCTCTACTTCTGTACGCTTTGTCTCAGCGACTTCTTCAGCTGGTGTACCTGAAGTGAATTTGAAGATTACAAATCCAACTAAGAGTAGTAAGGCAAGGGCGGACAATCGTTTTTTCCCAAAAGTAGTTTTTGGGTTAAAAAATATTTTAAAATCGTTAAAAATGGCAACGAGGGTTTTCATATACATATTATTGTTACGTGCTAATAAAATAACATTAAAATTAGACTTTGTCTAGGTCTTTGTAGCTTCACCTTTACTACGCAGACTGTGCTACAATCTTGCGCATATGTTTGGAAAACTAAAGAATTTTGCAATTAAAAAGGCGTTAGAGACTCAGATGAAGAACGTTCCTGAGGATCAAAAGCAAATGATCATGGAAATGCTTGAGAAGGATCCACAGCTATTTGAAAAAATTGCCAAGGAAATTCAGGCGGAACTCAAAGTCAACGGAAATAATCAAATGGCTGCTGCCACCAAGGTACTGCCAAAATACCAGAAAGAGATTTTTGCCATCATGAGCCCTGAAATGAAAGAAAAACTCATGAAAATGCAGATGGGAACCCAAGGGCAATTTAATCCTAACGGAAGTCTACGGCGCTAAAAACAATTCTAATCAACAGGGTGCACCTTCTGGTGCGCTTTTGTTAGGTACAATAGCGTCATATGAAACAAAAGCGCATCGTTATCATTTGCGGTAACCCAGACCACGAAACATTCACTGGTACAGTACTCGACACATACGAGCGCGCAGCGATTGAAGCTGGACATACTGTAACCCGGTTCAATCTTGGACAAATGAACTTTGACCCAATTCTTCACAAAGGATACAAAGAAATTCAACCGCTTGAACCAGACCTCATTGCTCTTCAGACAGCTATTCTTGAATGTGAACATCTGGTTATTGGATATCCAAACTGGTGGACTACTATGCCAGCTCTCCTTAAGGGACTCTTTGACAGAATTTGGCTTCCTGGTTTCGCCTTCAACTTTAATAAACAAACCAAAAAAGTTGAACAGCACCTCACTGGTCGGACAGCACACGTATTTGTTCTCTCCGGATCACACAGTCCATTTAAGACATGGTGGAAGTTCGGCGATTTTACGAACGAAATTCAGTACGGAATTCTTGAATTCGCTGGAATCAAAACTCGAGTAACCACCTATGGTCCATGTGAACGAGTGGACAATGTCTGTCGTGAAAAGTGGCTTAAAGAGATTGAATCTCTTGGAAAGCACGCTGCGTAGCCTTGTGCTACTATACGCAATATGCAACGAACGTTTCTCAAAGAGGTTGCCCTCATGGTAACCAAGGCAATCATTGTGGTACTCACTATCATTGCTATTTTAGTCGGATCTATTGCTCTGTTTGATGAAGGACTCGGTGTCAGTGATGGCACGTGTAATATCGCAGTCATGCCCATTGAAGGTGAAATTTGGCCGTTTTATGGTTTAGCGAACACACCTCTTATTGTGACGCCAGATATGGTTGAAGACTTCATTGCTAGTGCTGAAGAAGACACCGCTATCGATGCATTCCTGTTTGAAATTAATTCACCTGGAGGACTTCCGGCTGCCTCAGAGCGTATCGCTGAAAGTATTCGAAATAGTTCACTCCCAAGCGTAGGAATGATCGGTGACCTTGGAGCATCTGGAGGATACATGGTAGCTGCAGCGACAGACTATCTTATTGCTTCACCGTTTTCTACGGTAGGAAGTATCGGCGTAAACGCCTCATACGTTGAGAATTCAAAGCAAAATGAAGAGGATGGACTTGCTTACGTACAACTCATAGCTGGAAAGTATAAAGATTCAGGTGACCCGAACAAACCACTCTCAGAAGAAGAGCGCGCTCTCATCCAGCGAGACCTTGATGAGGTACACAAAAGCTTTATCGATATGGTCGCTCGGTACCGTGGTCTCCCGGTAGAGAAGGTGACTGAATTAGCTGACGGTTCAACTATCACTGGAGCACGAGCTAAAGAATCCGGCTTGGTAGATGGGGTAGGGGGCCGAATGGAAGCCAAAAAAGCTCTTGCTACCATTCTCGGTATAGAAGAAGCCGATGTAATCTTCTGTGAGTACGAATCTCCGTTACTTCCATTCTAGAAACATTTGAACTAGATTGTTACATTGATGTAATGATTCTAACTTTTTGTTTTTTCAATAATCTGCTAGTCTTACGCGCATATGTCACTATCTGTTGGAATTGTTGGACTTCCCAATGTGGGAAAATCAACCCTGTTTACCGCCCTCACCCGAAATGAGGTTCTTATTGCTAATTATCCTTTCGCTACCATCGACCCTTCAGTTGGGGTAGTGGCTGTGCCAGACAATCGACTAAAGACTCTCTCAGCTATTTCTGGTTCAGAAAAAACTATCCCCGCGGTGGTTGAATTCGTTGATATTGCGGGGCTCGTGAAAGGTGCCTCAGCTGGAGAAGGTTTGGGAAATAAGTTTCTCGCTAACATTAGAGAGACTGACATGATTGCTGAAGTGGTTCGTATCTTTGAAGATGATGATATTCACCATGTCGAAGGAACTATCGACCCAATGGGTGATATTGAGACAATTAATCTTGAGCTCATCATGGCAGATGCTGAAACAGTGTCAAAAAGAATGGGTACACTAGAACGTGATGTACGAGCCGGAAACAAAGAAGCAGTAGCACTCAAGATAGTGCTAGAGCGGATGTTATCTCACCTAGAAGCCGGGAACCTCGCTAACTCACTTGAAGTGACTGATGAAGAAAAAAAGCTCCTTAAAGGCCTTCATCTCCTCACACTCAAACCATTTTTGTATGTCTGCAATAAGAAGCAGGGAGCGTACAACTTAGATGAACATGGTGATGAACGATGGCAAGAACTTACCACCTTCTTTGAAAAATCTGGTTCAGAATACGTCGTGGTAGACGCTGGCATGGAACATGAATTACGTGACATGGAAGAGGATGAAAAGACTGAATTTCGTCGTGAATATGGTGCCCAAAACAGCGGAGTAGAGTCACTCATTCGTGCTTGCTACAATCGTCTTGGTCTCATGAGTTACTTCACAACCGGTGAAAAAGAGACCCGCGCGTGGACAGTACCAATTGGTTCGACCGGTCCACAGGCCGGCGCAGCCATTCACTCAGACTTTGAAACAAAATACATCAGAGCTCAAGTGGTTAC
>JAIYEC010000050.1 GCA_027487145.1 bacterium
AAACACAGAGCTTTCTCGCGCACTGGCTGAGTTTATGTTTAGTGACCCAGAAGCACTGATTCGAATTGATATGTCTGAGTTTATGGAGAAACACTCCGTTTCTAAGATTATTGGTTCACCACCAGGCTATGTTGGACACGATGAAGGCGGAGGATTAACTGAGAAGATTCGTCGCCGACCGTACGCTGTCATCTTGCTCGATGAGGTTGAAAAGGCTCATCCTGATGTATTTAACGTCCTGCTTCAGGTACTTGATTCAGGACATCTTACCGATGCTAAGGGTCGCAAGGTGAACTTCAAAAACACAGTCATTATTATGACTTCAAACATTGGTTCAGAGCATATCGATCGTATGTCAAACTTTGGTTTTTCTCATGACCATGGTGAAAACGCTCAATACATTCAGGCTAAGGATAAAGTAATGGAGAGTTTGAAACACTTCTTCCGTCCAGAATTCCTTAACCGTCTTGATGAAATCATTGTATTTGATCTTCTTACCCCAGAGGTAATTGCTGACATCGTTGATATCCAGATGAAAGATGTCATTAAGCGACTTGAAAAGAAGGAGATTAAACTTTCAGTCACTGATGATGTCCTCAAATATCTGGCTAAAGAAGGGTATGATCCGAAGTTTGGGGCTCGACCACTTCGTCGTGTGATTCAAAGTAAGATTCTTACCCCACTTGCAAACATGATGGTAGGTGAGGGGATGCTTCAAGGAGGTAGTGTAAAAGTGTCAATGAAAAAAGATAAAACAAACACTGATGCACCTGAATTAGATTTTGAAGTCAAAAAATCTGCCAAAATTAAAGCAGTCCTCCCTGATGAGGAAAAGAAACCTAAGAAGAAAGAAGTAGTGACAGTATAAGCAGTGATCAAAAAAGCCCGCCCTGGTAGACCCGGGGCGGGCTTTTGTTTGTCGATGCGAAGAAAGCTTATGTTTTTTTCTTCAGCGCATCGTTGATGTGGTTCCGCATAGTGCCGTACAGGAAGGCGGTGTCTTCTTCCGAGGTTGGAATCTGTTCGCGCCAGGCAAACAGCGTCTTGCTGCTCTGCTTCTTCGCTTCAGAGAGAAGCCAATTCTCAAGTGCCCGCTGATACGCCATGGCTTTGAGGCTGGTGACCTTGCCGTCTTTCAGTTCAGCCTTGAAGCTCTGGAGGCCGGCTTCGAAGCTTTTGATTTCGATCAGCTCGGACATCCTTGTTGCGCATGATCCCCAGATTTTCTTGTCCTTGGGGTCTGTAGCATACGGCTTGACGCCGGTGCAGACTGCTTCGGCGTCTGCCAAGGTGGAGGCGTTTTCGAGCTGAGCAGTGCGAGGATCGATCGCCTCAACCGCTTTTGCGGGCGGAGGTTGTTCGGTCTCGCTACAGGCAGAAAGAGCCAAAAGAGCTCCGACTGCAAACATTAATCGCCGTACCATGGGCGGGTCTCCTTTCAGGAAAAGGGACCAAGAGCGGTCCGCTTTTAAGAGTAGTATGTCCTTGAATAATGTCAATTAGTGTCTGAAAGTCGGGTCTCTACTCAGCAATAAGTGAAGTAGCCAGATCCCAGATTTCTGGTTGGTTGTGCTTTGTCTTCATCCAGTACCACCATTCAGCACCCCAGAAGTAGTAGGAGCTTAGTCCAGCTTGGCGAGCAAAATCTACATTCTCCACAAATAGCTCAGGATTCATTGATTGTGCTTGGATTTCAAGTTTAGATTCTGCCAAGGGCTTCGCTGTCCACGGTTCAGCTTGGAGCTCAATATTAATAACCGGTTTGTTGTATCGTTGCTGAATGTACGTTGCTTTAGCAGAATAAAATTGCGGTGCCAGGAAGGTGTAGGGGTTAATTCCAAAAGTTTCTTCGGTCGAGTTGTAGGTACTTCGGTACATAGTAATACCGACAATATCTGCGAGTTCTGCGGCGGTGGTCCAGTCTGATAGTTCACCCGATTCGCTCACGATGATTTTTCGAGAACGGTCGATATCTCGTACTGCTTCAATTTCTTTGGCAACACGACGCTCACTATCTTCGTAGTACCAGTCAGGACACGTCCCAAACTCTAGAAATGGTTCATTTTCAATTTGCCAATACGTAACTGCTTTTGAGTCTTTGTATCGAAAGGCGAGCGTACGTACGTATTGAATAATTTCTTGATCACGTTCTTCAGGAGGGATAGATAAAAACCACTCAGGGGTGTGACACTCTGGCCAACGACCTGTCTTCATTCCGATAACTAGAATTAGCTCAACGTCGTTTTTTTCTGCTTCGGCTACTTGGTAGTCAAGGGTAGAGAAGTCATAAACGTTGTTTTGAACCTCGGTTGCGTTCCAGTTGGTGTGGATTTTGATGTGTTTTGCTCCAAGCTCCTTAATGATGGCGTCGTAGGTTTCTTCAGCGTCAAGTCCAAGGTATTCAGCTTGGCTCGCTGAGAAGTTTACGCCCCAATCAGTGTGGTACTCAGCTTCTGATGTGTGGAACCAGAAAAAAAGCGGTATTGCTACAAATACGCTTGAAATGACACCGAATAGGGAAAAGTGGAAAGTTTTTTTCTTTAACATGGGAAGAAAAATCTCCAGGATAATAACATAAAAATGCATTTTGGCAATAATGATGATGTGAGAGCTTGCAACTCTATAGCTAGCAAAAGTCGATACAGCTTGGGTGTATACTGTGTGGGTGAGGAGTAAAACTTCATTCAAGCTACTCATATCGCTCCTACTACTTACTATTTCATTAGGTGGTTTTTTTATATTCATTATGTTTACAAGTTTGTTTGATGCAAAACCTGTTACACAAGTACCCCTGCAAACCACGTTGTATAGAGATACCAAACAATCAATTGACGCTCGAGTACAAGATCTTTTGTCGCAGATGACTCTTAAAGAAAAGATTGGACAAATGGCCCTTGTTGAGAAAAACAGTATCAGAGAACCAGATGATATTGCGAGGTATCACCTCGGTGGGTTGTTAAGCGGGGCTGGAGCTAAACCAGAGGAAAACACACCTCAGGGATGGAAGGATATGATTGACGGATACCAAGAAAGAGCGAGTCAGTCACGGTTAGGTATTCCGCTTTTGTATGGTGCCGACGCTATTCATGGGCACGCGCTGGTAGAGGGGGCAACAGTGTTTCCGCATGCGATTGGTCTGGGTGCGACTAATAATCCAGGATTGGTAAAAACTATTGCCTACGCTACCGCACAGGATATGAAAGCAACTGGAGTAAATTGGAATTTCTCTCCCAATCTTGATGTGCCTCAAGATATTCGTTGGGGAAGAGTGTATGAAGCATTTTCTGATGATCCAGAGCGCGTCTCTGTCCTTGGTGCAGCTTACCTTCGTGGACTTCAAGACGGTGGCAGCGCTAACAATGTTTTTGTTCTCGCAACTCCGAAGCATTATCTTGGTCTGGGATCAATGGTCTGGGGAACATCAAAGAATAAAAATTATCAGATCGACCAGGGGGTTACTCCCGATAACGCAGAGTTGCTTCAGAGTGTTTATCTGCCACCGTTTAAAGAAGCGGTTGATGCGGGTGCACTCAGTATTATGGTTGGGCTTAATACATGGGGAGACGAGAGAATTATTTTTCAAAAAGACCTACTCACTACAGCGCTGAAAGAAGACGTGGGCTTTAAAGGATTTTTGGTATCAGACTGGTATGGCGTACACGAAGGTCAGAGACATAAATTCTGGGCTACAGTGCGTGCGATTAATGCCGGAGTTGATATGGTGATGCTGCCGTTTGATTACGAAGAGTTTGTGAGTCATGTGACATGGGCAAACCGGCTTGGTCTTATTTCTGATGAACGGATTGATGATGCGGTGGGGAGGATTTTGTATGCCAAATTCTCCCTTGGGTTATTTGATGAAGTGACAGAAAATAAAACAAATAGTGCCTCGTTTACCAATCATGCAGCGCTGGCTCAAGATGCGGTGGCTCAGTCGCTGGTGTTACTTAAAAATGAAAGTAGCGTGTTACCAATTTCCCAGACAATTTCTCATGTCAGAGTAGCGGGAAGTTCGGCAGATAACGTAGGGAGACAGATGGGTGCGTGGAGTATTGAATGGCAGGGTGTTGATGGTAACTGGGTACCAAACGGTACTTCAATCCTTGAGGGTATAAAAGAGAAAGCTGGTCCACAAACAGTCGTTGAATACAGTGAAACGGGTGATTTTCCTCAAGGAGACAAAAAAGCACCACTTGGTATTGCGGTGGTGGGTGAAAGTCCATATGCGGAAGGGTGGGGGGATACTATGCATCCGATTCTCAGCGATGCTGATCGGGAAGCAATTAAACGACTACAATCAAGTTGTGACAAGGTTGTGGTGGTAATCGTATCAGGCAGACCGCTTCTCATTGAAAATGAAGTGACATCATTTGATGGGCTGGTGGCTGCCTGGCTTCCCGGTACTGAAGGCGGTGGTGTAGCTGATGTACTGTTTGGCAGTAAACCATTTACAGGTACCCTGCCACTACCGTGGCCTCGTCGTACTGAACAGCTTCCGATTACTACAGAAGGTGTTACGTCCGACGGGACACCGGTGTTGTTCCCGCGCTCATTTGGATTGCAATACGAGTAATATATTTGCCTACAAGTGAAAAGATGTCTGGGCCTGAGTGAGTTTCAAGCAAAACGCCCCCGTACAGGTACGGGGGCGTGGGCATTCTTTAGGACAGCAAATTGCGTCATGTGTATCGGGTCAGGATACCCGCTGCAGTAAGCTTTGAGGTCCAGATGTGGTGCTTTTCTGTGATCTCTGACCACCGTCTAAGCTCATCGAGATCAACTCCGTCCTCTTGACATCTCTGCTTGATGTACGGCAAAGCCTGTTCTTCAGCCTGTCTTATGGCATCAGACCGTTCACGATCGTGTTTGGTGGCCAGGTTGGAATGTCTTACGCTAATATAGCCACCAAACAGAGCCAAACAGACTACTGCCCACACACAAAATGCAACAAAGAGTGCGAATGTTTCTATGGGAGAAAGTCTTGAAATGAATATCAATAGCACAACAGCTGCAGCACCGTATTTTTCAATTGGGTGTAAACCGTTTGGAAAATCCGGAAAAGGCTCATGATATTTCGCTGGCGCGTAGGTCGTCCACTTTGCTTGATCTTCTTCCAGAATTTTCAGATAGGTTACAGCTTTTCCGATCAATACATGGTCCATCACAGGTCTCCTTGTGCAAGGATTGTAAAAAAGCGTCTCATCTCAATATATACCTATATAGCCTGATGTCAAAATCTTACTTACTTTAGCATACATCAGAAAATCACCAAAGGTGCCCTAATCTCTAATGTGCACCGAGTTGGAGCAGTTTCGACACTTTTGTCTAAATTAGAAAAAGTTCAGGTTCCGTACAGCCAGTCAAGATATACTAATTTATTTAGCTGCTGAAAATTCAGCGATAGTCCGATAGTTGGTGGCGGCAGCCCCCACAGTACCAATTGTAAGATATATTTCTGTTCCGTTACTAAATGTAATCTTCTTTATTTCAGATTCTGCCAATTTCACACTGCTTCCGTTTATGGTGAGAATGATCCAACCTATTTCGTCTTTGTTATAACAAAACTTACTATTGCTCGTGCAGACTTTCTTGTCATAAGGAAAGTAATCTTTATCAAATTCGCTGTGCGCTTCTATCATTTGAATTAAAAGTTTATTTCCCTTTATAGTAATAAACTGATTTTTCTTATCACCCATATTGAGATCAATTGTGATAGGATTGTCGCCAAACAAATACCCATCTATTGAGCTATCAAACACAAGCCCGCCAACGACAGCTTCGCTTGTTACTTTCAAATTGTTTTTGAGTACTGAATCTGGTGGTGGATTGGAATTATTTACTGAAGAAGCCTTATTTACAGAATTGGAATTATTGGAGGGTGTTGAAGTCGCGGGAATTGCGGTAGTCGAAAAAGAATTAGTAGGCTTAGTTTCATCTTTATAGTAGTAAACGCCAGCACCACCAAGAACTACAATTAATACTATGAACAAAATGCTTACCAAAGAAGCAAAACTTCTCTGTAAATGCCTCATATACTAGAATTATATCTGCCCCTAACCTCTAATTACTTAAGTGTGGGGATAAGTCAACGTCGTTCCAAATTGCAGAAATAAAGCTTCCTTCATTTCTAGTTCACCAAGCCATACAACTATGTTTTACGAGTACGATCACCCTGCGATAAGAACCAAAGTCGAACCTGCTGCTTTGAGGAAGATTAATAGTACAACCAGACATTGTTAGTACTTATCATTTTGTTTTTTACAACAAAGCCTGTGCTACTGAATGTATCTTACACCTAAGGCATAATGTATAGTTAAGTATTTGTAAAAAGTTCTTGTTCATACCAAATACAGGTGTCGAAGTCTAATCCGCCTCCCAAAAAATAACCCTATGATATAGGGTTATTTTAAGTTCGTGCGCCGGGAGAGAATTTCGGTCACGAGTTACTAAGCTTTTTATTTCATTTCGCTCATAAAAATCTAAGTACTCTCTAATCTTACAGATTCTGTCCACTCATTGGATAGTTTCTTCGTAAGCTCAAAACTACCTCAATGAGTCTTGAGAAATGGGCCCCAGCCCATTTCTCACTCGGCTCGCTTGTTCGTAAACTAATATCGCTCCGCCTTTCGAATCCCTCCCGCGAGTGACGCAGGTCACTCGCTCCGGCGCAAATTAGAAAAAGCACCAAAAGGTGCCTTAATTTCTAATGTGCGCCGGGAGGGATTCGAAGTCTACGACTTCAGTATAGGTTGTCGCTACTTTTTTACTTACGTCAAAAGATGGCTGGCAACCTTTTCGAATCCGCGTTACGCTTTTCTCCGAAAAGCTACGCCTCCCGGCACCCAAAATTAAAACTCCCAAGGGGGGAGCTTAATTTTGTGCGCCGGGAGGGATTCGAACCTTCGAAGGCGATAGCCAGCAGATTTACAGTCTGCCCTCGTTGACCACTTGAGTACCGACGCAATGATTGTATGGTCACTCTTATGCCCTAAGAATGAGTCCGACTAAAATAGCACATCTCATTAAATTTTGAAAGGTTGTCTATGCTATTATTTTGATACAGTATTTATGCAGTCTCACGTGACTCAAAATAAGAATAAAAACGCGGTTGGAGGTATATTTCTCTCGTTCTTGCTGGCTCTTGTTTGTCTTGGGAGTTTTACTTCATTCAATCAAGCTTTTGCTCAAGGTGGTCCAGAGTTTGCTGAAGAACAGCCACAACAAGAAGAAGCACCCTTGAGTCGTCCAGAATACACCCAGCCTGAACCGCACACCCAAGGCAGCCCAGAATCTTCTGAAGAACAACCACAACAGACTACTTCTACAGCGCCTCCTCGAAGCAATGGTCAGACTACGGTACCAGCGACACAGAATTCAATAAATCAACCAGAGACTACATCTGCTAATACTCAAACAAGCCCCGCTTCTACTGAAACCCTCACCCCAGATAACCCCTCTGGCTTCATCTCCTGCGAAGGTAAATCC